>JAVFAU010000217.1:0-4332 GCA_034002335.1 Bdellovibrionales bacterium
CAAAGCGACGTTCGAAACGGGCGTTGGCCTCGCGCAGGCATTGTTCAGGGTCAAAGCCGCGGTGGCGCGCGAGTTGAGCTAGCGAGAACAGTGCATCTCCGATTTCGCTGGCGACAGGATCGCGCAAGATGCCGGTTTCTGGGTGGTCTTTTGGAACGAAGGTCACGGTGCGCGAATCGTTCAAAGCTTCGCGGATTTCGCGAACCTCTTCTTCGACCTTCGCTAGCACGCCCTGCCAGTTGGGCCAATCAAACCGTAGACGCTGTGTTTTTTCGCCGATTTTAGCCGCGCGCTGAAGGGCGGGAAGCTGAACGGGAATATCGAAGCGAAAGCCCTTTTTGGTTTTGGCCGTCGTTTCGGCATTTTTTGCGGCATCACTTGGGTTGGCTGCTTTTTCTGCCGCTTTAATGGCCTGCCAGTTTTGAAGGACATCCGCGCTCGTCATGGCGGCGGCCGTTTCGGAACCTTCTTTTTTTCCGAAGACATGGGGATGGCGGCGAATCATTTTGGCAGAGATGCCTTGAACCACGTCTTCAATGGTGAAACGAGCGGTTTCGCTTGCGATTTGTGCATGCAGGACGACCTGTAGCAAAACGTCGCCTAGTTCCTCGACAAAAGAGGCGTCGTCGCCGGTTTCAATCGCCTCGACCATTTCGAAGGTTTCTTCGATCGCGTAAGGAACAAGCGACCGATGCGTTTGTTCCAGGTCCCAAGGGCAGCCATCGGGTGCTCTTAAGGCGGCTACGATATCGAGAAAGGCTTTCCAGCTAAGTGTCGGTTCAGTTTTCATTGTATCCTGCTTCGTTTCGGCCATAGGCCTAGGTTGCATGCTACGGAGCCGAAGTCGAGTTCTGCGCCTTGCGGCGAACGTCTAGAGAAGATTGAACTGTGCTTCTTGAACCGCAAACTGCTGTAGTCTAAAAGCAGCTATGAAATCGGGCAAGGGTCCTAACAAACTTCTAAAAGGCTCCTCGAAACAGGGCAGCCGTGAAACGCTTCATTCGCGTTCGCAATACATCGATCATTCGATGCGTTTTTTAGACTGGGTCAATGATCTCGGGTTTGAGCGGACTTGGCTCGGTAGGATTGTCGCCAAGCTCGATGAGCGTCTTCAGTTACGTCGTCTTGCGGGCCTCTTTTTATTCGCTCTTTTTTTATCGTTTATCTTGTTTAACGACTTCGACTTCTCGTTCTCGGCCCGTATCGGCGAAACGGTTTCGCGCGACATTAAGAGTCCGGTCGCGTTTGAGATTGTGGACGAGGTGTCGACCGAACAGAAACGGCGAGTCGCCGAACAGTCTGTAACTCCTGTTTTTGACTACGACCGCAGCGCCTACGACGAAATGTACGGTCGTATTTACAGTGCGTTCCGAAAGGGGCGCGATGAAATGCGCCAGGTGAAGTTCTCGACCGACGAGTTTCGTCGTTGGGATCAGGTCAAGAAGCTTCTTGAAACGAAGCCGCAGTTCGAGAAGCTTTTGGGGCAAAATATCTCGGATCTTGTTTATGAATGGCTAATCGAAAAACGGTTTTCGCCAAAAATCGAAGCCGCGTTAACGGAACAGGTTGATCGATGGTCGCAAATGAAGATCGTCGAAAACCTGCACCAAGCGGTGCCGGTGGGCGCTCGCGAAATTTTGCTGCGCGAGGTGACGCGCGGTGGGCGCGGTCGCGAAAGCCTGAACTCGGTTCATGAAATGCGCGATATGCGCGACGAAGAAGGGCTGGGAACTCAAGTCGTGGCAAGACGGCACGGCATGGTCGGCTCGGACGAGCGTTTGTATGAAGAGTTGGCGAAAAGCTTGGCGCACGCCACGGTCACGCCTAGTCGCCAAGAAACGGAAACTCGTAAAGAGAAAGCCCGCGCCGAAGTTCTGCCGGTCGTGATCTCGGTGAAAAAAGGTCAGGTCATCATTCCGGAAGGTTCGGTGGTTCAGCCGATCCACAAGACGCTTTTAAACGAAATCGAGTCGCAGCGAAGTCACCGTAACCGCAAGTTGGTTTCGCTGGTGACGGCGATGATGTTCGTGGTCATGGCGCTCGTCTTTTTCTCGTACTTGCGTCGCTTCACTTTGAACCGAGTGGTCGTGAGCACCAAAGACCTTGCGATCATGGGGACGGTGACGTTGATCATCACGATCATCACCAAGTTCTTTATCTTTCTCACGAACTCCGCGTTTTCGTCGCATTTCGGTTCGATGATCCCGGAGACGGCGTTTGTTTACGCGGCCCCAGTTGCCGCGGGAACCATGCTTGTCGGTCTTTTGATCGCGTCGGGTGAAGTCGTTTGGATCTTCTCTTTGTTCTTGGCTGTCGTGCTGGGAATCATGGTCGACTTTAAGTTCTCGTTCATGTTGGTTTCGGTCGTGGGCGGTCTCGCGGCGGCGCGAGGGGTGTACAAGTTTAAGCGTCGCAACGATATCTACTGGGCGGGAGTGCGCACCGGAGCGGTCAACGCCCTGATGGTGCTTCTCGTGACGGTCATGGTTTTCCGTAACGACGAACACTTCGCGCAGATTTTGATGTGGTCGGTGCCCGCCGGTTTCTTGTCGGGGATTTTGTCGAGCTTGCTTGCTGCGGCCTTGGTTCCCATTCTTGAGACTGTGTTTAACGTCACAACCGATGTCGCCCTCATGGAGCTTGCGAATTTGAATCATCCGCTTTTGAAAGAGATGATTGTGCAGGCGCCCGGGACGTACCACCATTCGCTCGTCGTCGGTTCGATGGTCGAAGCCGCGGCCGAAGAAATAGGGGCCAACCCGCTTTTGGCCAAGGTGATGAGTTACTACCACGACATCGGCAAAACCGAGCACGCGCAGTACTTTATTGAAAACCAAAAGCCCGGCAACAACCCGCACGATCACTTGAGTCCGCACATGTCGAAGACGATTCTCATTGCGCACGTCAAAGACGGCGTGGAGCTTGGTCTCGAACATAAGCTCGGAAAACCGATCATCGACGGGATCGTTCAGCATCACGGCACGACGTTGATACAGTTCTTCTACAATCGTGCCGTGGAAAACCAAGACGAAGAGATCGACGAAGTTCAAGAAGAGGACTTCCGGTACCCGGGGCCGAAGCCGCAGTTTCGCGAAGCCGCTTTGATCATGCTCGCGGATTCCATCGAGGCGGCCTCGCGTTCGCTGGATGAGCCGACGCCGATGCGTCTTCAGAATATCGTCAAGAATATCATTCAAAGAAAGTTCGTCGATCACCAGTTGGATGATTGCGATTTGACCTTGCGTGATCTTTCGGTGATCGAGGAAACCTTCATTCGCGTTCTGCTGGGCATCTATCATCAACGCATCGATTATCCGAAACGAGCCGGTGGCGGGGCTGGCGACACGCCTTCGGCTTCGTTGGGAACGGGGCGCAGTACGGTTGGTCGCGGTCATGCCTAAAGAAAAATCGCTTTCGCTTGCGGTTTTCAATCGCTCTTCGATTCGAGTTTCGCGACCCTTTCTTTCTCGTTGGGTGAAAGAAGTGCGGCGTGAGCTTTTGTCGGAAAAACTCACGAAACCGGCGCGGGCGCGGCTGCGCGGGGCAGACGAGCTGACGCTCGTCTTTGTTTCGCGAAATGAGATTCAAAACTTGAATCGCACGTATCGAGGAAAAGATAAGCCGACGGATGTTTTGTCGTTCGACGGCATCGAGGAAGGCTCGTTGGGAGAACTTGTTTTCTCGCTTGCGGTCATTAAAAAACAGGCGCGCGAACACGGTCTGACGGACCAAGTCGAACTCGGATACATGATTCTCCACGGAATCTTGCATTTGCTGGGATACGATCACGAGCAGCAGGAGCGCGAGGCGACCAGGATGTTTCGCCTTCAAGACAGAGTCTTTGACGCTGTTCTTACCCGTTGGTAAGACTCAAGGCTTATGAGCGTCCAGACACAAGCATCTGATTACAAAGGTCGCCTCGAGGCGATTTCCGAAAAATCCTCCGAACTTCGGGGGTATCTTTGACATCCCTAAAAAAGAAAAGCGTCTTGAAGAGGTAGTTCTTCAGTCCGAGAACCCGGCTGTCTGGAACGACCCTGCGAAAATGCAGAAGCTCAATAAAGAGCGTTCCATTCTTGAAAAAGATATCGCGGCCTGGAAGGCGCTCTCGACGCGTTCAGATGACGGGCTCGTATTGCTCGAGATGGCTGTGGAAGCTTCGGACGAAGATTCGTTTCAAGAGGTCGTTAAAGAAACGGAGACTCTTGAAACCCTGGTTCACGAGCTCGAGATCAAGAAGATGCTTTCGGGCGAGCTTGATGCGAACTCGACGTATCTTTCGATCAACGCGGGAGCCGGCGGTACGGAAGCCCAAGACTGGGCCGAGATGCT
>JAVFAU010000218.1:0-4324 GCA_034002335.1 Bdellovibrionales bacterium
ATCGGAGTCCCCGGCAACGAAAGAGTCGATGAGATTGCGGTCGAGTTTTCAAAAGGCCGACGCCCTAGGCTTTATGCGGGGTCGATCTTGCAATACAGCGTCGCTGTTCACGATTTGCCGCCCGAGGAAGCTCTGCCGGAACCCAAGCCGAAGGCCGCAAAGCAACCCGCGTATTCCTATTTAAGTCTTGTGGGTTCGGTGGCCATGCGCCACAAAACTTGGCCCGAGTGCGAGCGCCGAGTGAAGGGGCATTCGGGAGCGAAGTTCAAAAAATCAAAGTCCGCAGAAGACGAAGTCGCGATCTTGAAATCCTGGGGCGTAAACCCGTCAAGCGTTCGCGAATAGGCTATTGGGTGTAGGAGCGCTCATCCGAGCCCGACAAACGGCCAAGCGTGGGCGTTTTCAACATTCGTCTCAACTCGAGTCGCTTTATTGCCGATGAGTATTCTGACAGAGGCTAAGCCCGTCAGGAGGATGCGGCGTGAGAGATGCGAACACGAAAAATGCGAATAAAGGTGCGGCGACGAGCATTCAACACATTCAAGGCGATCTGCAGATCGTCTTTGATGCGCTTTACGAACTGGGCGTGATTGATCCCGTCTTAAAAGCCGATTGGTCGCGGCATCTCGAGGAAATCGAAAAGAATTCGTTTTCGATTCGACGCGCGGTCGACATCGTGAACCGTTGTGGGTCGGATCGTCAGAAACTTTTTACCGAGCTTGGCCGACTTGATCCGAAAACGTTGGAGCTGCTCGCGGTCGAGGTCGCGCGCGAGTATGCGGGTTTTCATTCACGAGCTGTCGTTCATTAAGGGGAAGACATGAAAAACAGCACTTCAAAAAACAAGATTTCGAAAAAGACGCTCACAGTGATGGCTGTGATGGTCGCGTTGCTGGTTGTGGAAACGGCGCATGCTTCAGGCTGGAAAATCGATTTGTCTCGCCGAACGCGACAAATGCGTACGCAAGAGCTTCTTTTGGATAAAGCGGGGCGTGATTCACGCGAAGATACGACATACGGAGATGATCGGGGTTTTCGTTCACCGGCATCGGTTCGCGCTTTCGATGGCGAGCCGACGGGAACGAATCCGGGTCGAGATGACCGTGGGTTTGTCGATCGTCTGTTTGATCCCGGAGCGCCTTCGCAAGACATCGTGATCATGAACACCGAGCGCGGGTTTGTTCCCAATACGATTCGCGTGCGCAAAGACGGTCGCTACACGGTTCACATCGTGAACGTGAATGAAAAAGAAAAAAACGTGAGCTTTATTCTCGATGGATTCGCCGAGCACCACGCCACGTACTTCGGCAAAGTGAAGTCGTTCGTTCTTGAACCGCGTAAAGACGGCGTGTATTCGTTCATTTCGCCTGAGACGGCATCGGAAGGGCGTCTGATTGTTTACGCACATACGCCTTCTGAGAATCCGCCCAAGGTGCCGAACGTGCGTTTGCCTTCGTCGGCCATGATCGACATGGGGGGCACGCAGCCATGAGTTCCGCCGCCGGTGGCGTTTCGGGTGTTTTCGCCGACGCGATTAAAAACAACCTTCAGCCCGTTCAGTATCTCTGGGACGACCCATCGGTCTCGGAGATTTTGATCAATGGGCCTGATGATATTTTCGTCGAACGAAAAGGAAAACTCGAAAAAACCACCGCGCGTTTTCGCAGCGAGGACGACCTTGTTGCCGCCGTGAACTCGATCGCTCAGTCCGTGGGTCGACGTATCAATCTCGAAGAGCCTCGCCTGGACGCTCGTCTTCCGGATGGATCGAGGATCCATGCCGTGATCCCTCCGCTTGCGCGTTGTGGAACAGTCGTTTCGATTCGTAAATTCACTCAAAGCAAGATCACGTTCAAAGATTACATCAAGCTGGGCGCGATCACGGGCGATGCCGCGAACTTTCTAGAGATCGCGATGTTCCTAGGGAAAAACATACTCGTCAGCGGTGGAACCGGGTCGGGAAAAACCACGCTTCTTGGGCTTTTGTGCTCACGCATTCCAAAAGGCCAGCGCATCATCGTCATCGAGGATGCGAGCGAATTGAGTATCGAATACGAGCACGTCGTGCGTTTTGAAACGCGCATGGCCGATGAGCGCGGTCGTTTTGAAGTTTCGATGCGTGATCTCTTGAAATCATCTCTTCGTCTTCGTCCCGATCGCATCATCGTAGGTGAGGTGCGTGGTGCCGAAGGTATGGAACTGATTCAGGCCATGAACACGGGGCACAAAGGCTGTTTGGGAACGATTCACGCGAACACGGCGAACGATGCGATGGTTCGGCTCGAAACACTTGCGATGGGGTCTGATGCCAAGATTTCGGAAAAGGCGATGCAGTATTCGATTTCGAGCGCCATCGATTTAGTCGTCCAGATTTCACGTTTGTCCGATGGCTCTCGTCGCATTGTCGAGATCGCCGAATGCCGTGGGCTCGATGAAAACTTCAACTACGACGTCGTTCCGATCTATCGCATGAGCAATCTCATGCGCGGAGCCGACGGTAAGCTTGCTGGCCAAATCGAACCAACAGGGGAAATCCCCTCGTTCATGGGCGAAATCGAGGACAACAAAATCCCGTTTCCGCGCGCCAAGTTTTTTGCTTCGGGGGCCCCGGCGGGGGCGATCGATAAGAGCAAAAAGCCGGCTTAAGGTCTTTAAGGCCGCATTGATGCGGCGCTCTGGCTGGTAAACGGCTTTAAAAACAGGCATCGCATGCTTGGCGCATGGCATATCACTGCCCGAGGTGGGGGTTTTCCACTAGAACACGAGCGGTGCAAGCACCTCTCCTTTTAAGCTGCAAACTAACCAATGCCGTTCTGAAATTCTTGGAACGGCGTGGAGAAGACCTCGAACCGCTCTACGAGCGATTCGATTGGCCGCTTCATTACTTGCGCGACTCTTCATCTTGGCTCGAGGCGGATCGACTTGAGTACGTGCTCGCGATTCTCGAAGAAATTTACGGCCGACGAGTTGCCTCCGAGACGGGCGGCGATTTTTTCGAGTACATCGGTCACATTTCGCCTCAGCTCCGCGCATGGGGCGCGCTCGACAGCGTCTTGCGTATTGTTCCGGGTGTGCGCGATCTTTATCAGCAGCCGGATCGTTTTTTGTCGTCGTTCATCTCGCCACAGCCGCAAATTCAAGGGCTTCACCACACGCACGAGTCGACGGTGTTCCGAATTGGTTTTTGGGATGATCGCATGCCGCGCGCGGCTCGTTATCTCAAAGCGGCCCTGGAGTCGCTTCCTGAGTTCATCGGAAAGCCGAGAACACACGTTGTTTGGAATCATGGTCACGTCTCGATCGAGTGGTCCGAGCGACAGGTGCCGTTCGTGTCGGATTCCGGGCGCTTGGCCGAAGGCGATGGGCCGGCGCTGAGCCCCGATCTTCTGCGAACGATCTTACTCGATCTCGCAACGGCTCAACGCGAGCTCGAAGGTACGCGCCGTCTTCTGCAAGATCGCGACAACGAGGTTTCAAAGCTGCGCGAGCAAATCGAACAGTCGCATGTGACGCCAAGGGCGCTAGAGAGCTTGAGCGAATCGCCGAATGTGCAGCAGGCGCTGCATGAAATTTACAAGCTCGGCGATTACTTCGCTCGTGCCCAGCAAATCGTGACACTTTTGAGAAATCCGAATTCGGCCACGACGAAGTCGGGCCTCATCACGACCGCGACCGCGGAAGCGCTGATCAAGCGCACGTCTTGGGACCGAGTTTCACAAGAGACGCCGATCGCGATTCGTCGCGCGTCGGTTTTACTTCAAGGCGGCGATGTCGAATTCGAGCCTGAAGTGCCGGCGGAGGCTAAAGCCGAGATCGATGTCGTCGGTGCGACGGTGCCGGAAGACGCCATCGCTGTTAAAAAGGCCAGCGCAAAGTCGGCCCGCTTAGCCGTTCCGGCGGGCAAGACGGCGGGCAAGACGACTAGGAATCAAAGTTTTTTCGATATGTAGTGGATCTGTTTTATAGGAGAGCGCACCGTGGGAATTATCGCAGCAACATTTGCCCGTGAGATTTTAGATAGCCGTGGAAACCCAACCGTCGAAGTGGACGTGATGTTGGACAACGGGGTCATGGGGCGTGCGGCCGTTCCTAGCGGAGCTTCGACAGGAGCGCACGAAGCGGTTGAGCTTCGCGATGGCGATGCTCGTCGTTATTTGGGTAAAGGCGTGCAGAAGGCGATTGAGGGAGTGAACGCGGTGATTGCCGATGAGATCGTCGGCTTTGAAGTCTTCGATCAAGAAGGTCTTGATCGCAAACTCTGTGATATCGATGGAACTGAGAACAAGGCGAAGCTCGGCGCGAACGCGATCTTGGGCGTTTCTCT
>JAVFAU010000219.1:0-4316 GCA_034002335.1 Bdellovibrionales bacterium
GGCGCTCTGAGGAGAAACGCCCCTCGTGAAAAGGGGCGTTTCAATTTGATCTGCTTGATCTGCGAGAATGATCTGCCGGAAGAGGAAGGGTCTAGTGAGATTGTGTCTTGTGATGAGATGTTTGTGAACCCGTGTTTGTGGTGATCGACGTTGCGGTGAGATTGCGAACTGTCGCGGCGTATTTTGCGGGCATCATCTTCGTGACGATATCAAGGGCCGACTTTTTCCAGCCTTCTTTTGCTACGTTCGGTTTGAGGGCTTCGAAGACCTCTGCCATGGTTCGTGCTTCGGCTTCGGAAAAGGTTTCTCGTGCGGCTTGAAACGCGGCCGTTTCCTCTTCGGTCACGTGATGCAGGAGAGCTTTGGCGAAGCGATCGACAGTGCGTTGCCATGTGAGGTCGATGCCTTCTTTGCTGGCTCGCGCGAGGGCGTCTTGCAGTGTGCTTTCGAGATCAATATGCTCTTGGTAGCCGTGGCAGAAGGCGGGGTTTTGACTTTCGACGGAGCAGAGGGGCCCGTAGAAAACGATTTCCTCGGCCCGCGAATGCGGAACGAGTTCGTCTCGGATTTCTTCGAGAAGTAAACATGCGCGGCGTTTCTCATTTTTTTCGCCGGCCTGTTTGAGTTCTTCAACGAGCGGCTGGATCTTCCTGTGATCGTTTTTTATGGCATCGTATATAAGCATAACAATTCCTTTCGTTGGTGGGCGGATGCTTGGGTCTGATGATCAAACGTCTGATGATCAAACAAGTGGTGCAAGTTCGATGCGAACGAAAAGCGCGGTCGGCGGTAAGTGAGATGGATGGCATCATCATGGCTAGGGCTTTTGTGAACTTCTCCGAGGCAAAGAGCCACTGTGTCAAAAACAGCAATTTGGTTTGTTGCGCGGCTTGTTGCTCTGTTTCTTTCTTGTTTCTTTTAAAGTGGTTCCTACAATGATTGGAGTCATACAACATTGGGAGCATCGTGATGGGCTACAGTTCGGGGATGTTTAAACGTCCACTCGTTTCAGGTTTGGTTTTGTGCTTGGCTTTAGGAGGGGTGGCGTTCGGTTCTATTGACGTGGCTTCCGCTGAAGATTCGTCTCTGACAAAGATTAGCGTCAAGGGTCACGCGCGCTTTCGTTACGAAGATACGCAAGGGTACGGCGCGGCCGCGAATTCGTTCGCGCGATCTGGTTTCTGGTCGATTCGCATTCGTCCACAAATTTCGATGACCGTCGATGACATGGCCACTGTTGTGTTTGAACCTCAATTCGCCAAAGCTTTGGGACGCGACTACTCTTACGGATTAACGTCGTCCAGTGGAGCCAGCGCATACAACGAAAACTTCCACGCTCATCAAGGGTACATTCAGTTGAACCTGACGGAAGGCCTTTCGGTGCGTGGCGGCCGCATGGCGCTTCGCTACGGTGGTCAGCTTATCATCTCTCCAGCGGAGTGGGGGATCAGTGGTCGCTCATTCGATGGGCTCATGCTCTCGCAGAAATCGGAATTGGTGGATATTGACCTCGGACACCTCAAGATCGTTTCGACAGATGCGAAAATCGAGGAAGATCGCGATTTAAACTTCCTTTACACAAGCTGGAAGCTCGCGGAAGCGCTCAAGACATTTGAGCTGTATGCACTTCACGAATCGAATCGCACAGGAGGCCTCGACGAGTCTCGTTCTGGCTACGGTGCGAGAATGAAGCTTCAGGCGAGCGGCTTTGATATCGGTGGAGAGTACTCCATGCAGCATGGCACCGCTGGCTTCATCGCGCGCGATGAGACGACTGCGATTGTCGTGGCGGAAGCAGGGTACACGTTTGCTGACTTGGCAAAACTGCGTATCGGGTTTGAGTATGACCTGGCCGATGAGTTGTGGCGCGACTGGTATCCGCTCACGAAAAGCCCGCTTGGACGAAACGACGTCGTCGGTCGCCGTAACTTGACGGCTTATGCGGCGCGAGTCTCCATGGAGCCGAGTGAGTCTCTCAAGCTGACGCTCGACTATTGGATGTTCTCTCGTACGAAGGACACCGCACCGGCGTACAAAACCAACAGCTCGACAGCCGTTGGTTCGGTGGCTGGCTCCAACTCTAAAGACATTGGTCAAGCAATCGAAGCCGCACTTGCGTATCGAGCGACCGATAAAGTGGAACTCGGCATCGGAGCTGCGTACTTCATTCAGGGCGACTATTTGAAGAACTACTTTGGAGACCGTGAATTAACGGACTTCTACGCCGTGGCGAACGTCAGTTTCTAGAATAACGAACTCCAGGATAGCGAAACACTCCGTTTCGTAAGGGACACTATGCTTTGCCGACGGACAAATGGTTGGGTGAATCGGTTGATTCTAAATATGGCTTTGGCGATTTTTTCGTCGTGCCTCATGCTGAGTCCCCATATTCTGTCGGCAAAGGCTCTTGAGAAAGTCTCCGTGGGCGTTTCGCCGACCACGAGCACGGGCGGCGTTTTCGTAGCCTTTGAAAAAGGTTACTTTAAAGAAGAGGGGCTTGATGTCGATCTTCGCGTCTTCGCGAGCAGCACGGCGCCGATGCTTCCGCTTCTTGCCAAAGGTGACTTGGATGTCGGTGGCGGTAACATCACGGCGGGTCTTTTCGCTTCGAATATGGATGGCGCCGGGGTTTTGTTGGTTGCGGACAAAGGGTCTGTTCGTAAGGACGCCGATTATCTCAAGCTCATGATCCGAACGGATCTCATCGCTTCGGGACGCTATAAATCGTATCGAGACTTGAAGGGGATGAAGGTTGGAATGACGGTGCTTGGCGGCACTTCACAAGAGGCGGCCTTCTCCCGTTTTCTCGGAAAGGGCGGTCTTCGTCCGTCGGACGTTGTTTTCGTAAAGGCTGGCTACGCCGAAGCCGGAAAGCTCTTCGCCGCAAAAGGGTTGGATGCTTTTATTCAACTCGAGCCTTACGTGACAGATCTTGAAAAGAGTGGTGCGGCGAAAGTCGTCGACGGTCTTTATTCCATTCATCCTGGGCAGCAGTCCGCCGCGATCTTCTATTCCCCCGTGTTTGCCGCGAAGAAGCCCGAGGTCGCGACGCGATTTATGAAGGCTTACATACGCGGGTGTCGCGACTACAATCAGGCCTTTCGCTCGGATCGTAAGGGTGAGGACTTTAAACAGCTTGTCGCGATTCTAAGTAAGTGGACGAGTATCAAAGACTCCGGCGTTTATCAGGAAATGGTACCGGCCGGTCTCGGCGATGACGGTCGCTTGAATGTGAAGGCACTGGAAGAGGACATCAGTTACTTCTTGGCTCAAAAATACCTTCCATCCAGACCTGATATGAAAAAACTGATTCGCGTTGAGTTTGTAGAAAAGGCTCTCGTGGAACTGGCACAGCATGATCGGGCAAAAGTCAGTCGTAAGTGAGAGCAGATGAACGCAGACGTCGCGGATGAGGTCCTTAAGGTAAGTCGCCTTTCTGTTGAGATTGAGGGGCGTTTCGTTCTTTCGAATGTCGACGTTTCATTGGGCCGGCGCGAGTTTGTAGCAGTTCTCGGAAGAAGCGGCTCAGGTAAATCCACTTTTTTAAAATCCCTTGTCGGCGAAGCGGCTTTGATAAATGGGGCGAAGGTTCTTGGCGATATCAAAGGTCCCGGGCGATTTGGCTATGCTCCGCAAAGAGCTCCGCTATTGCCGTGGTTATCTGTGCGTGAAAACCTCTTCTTGGCGCGCCCGGCGCATATCGAGAAGAAGGTCTTTGAAGCGCGGATGGGAGAATTGCTCGCTCTTGCCGATTTAGTCGGGATCGAGGGGAAAAAACCGACGGCTTTAAGCGGTGGAATGCGGAGTCGTGTTAGTCTTGTGCGGTCTTTTTTAATGGATTCAAGCGTTTTACTCATGGATGAACCGTTTGTCGGATTGGATGTCGTAACGAAGGCGCGGTTGCACGCGTTGACGTTGACGATGTGGGAGAGAACGCAAAGCGCCGCTCTTTTTGTAACCCATGATATCGACGAGGCTTTGGCGTTGGCGAGTCGGGTTCTGATTCTGCGTCGTGACGGAACGGGATTCTGTTTCGATAAAAAACTGCCGTTCGCTCATTCGGCCGCGCCGTCGGAGTTTCATGGGCGTCTCCATGAGCGTCTCCATGGAAGTCTCCATGAGCGTCTTTTGGAGGCGCCGGAGATTCGGCTTTGGCATAAGAATATTCGAGAGAGCTTGTATGAGAGTTAAGTCTTTTGCTGGCGCAATCGGTTTGCTCGCCATTTTGTTGATCGTTGAAGTGTTGGTTCGAAGTGCCGTCATTGACGCGAGGTTTTTTCCGCCTCCGTCGCGGGCCATTCTTCGCTTGATCGAAC
>JAVFAU010000220.1:0-4312 GCA_034002335.1 Bdellovibrionales bacterium
AGCTGTTTTCGGGCTGATGCTCGCGTACGGCATTTTATTTGGTGAGCGCATCGTCTATTTCATGATGGTGTTCCCGATGCGGGCGAAGTGGTTCGTCTTGATTCTGGGGGCTGTTGAGGTTGCGACGCTGCTCAATAGCGGTATCGGCGGCAGCCAAGTTGCAAATCTTGCGCATTTGGGCGGGTTGGCTTCGGGCTTTATTTTTCTTCGCACCTATACCTGGTGGCAGCAGCGCCGCTGGCGCAATAAGTCGTCCAAGCGTGGACGGGGGCTTAAGCTCGTGGTAGACAATGACCGGTCGGGTGACGGCAAACCCCCTGGTGGTGGGGGCGACGGGCCGAAATACTGGAACTGAATTCTAGAACTGAATTCTAGAACTGAATTCTAGAACTGAATTCTGGAACGAATAGGCGCCGAAAACCGCCGAAAAGATGAAGTTGATCGCGGAGGATGTCATGTCAGAGAGCTCAGGAAAAGCAGTAAGTGGATTGACGGGAGCGGCGAAGTCTTTGGCGGTTGAGATCGAACGTTTGAAGTTCGACAAGCGTCTTCTTGACTTCAATTTAAGCCGTAAGCGTCTCTCGAAAGAAGATCTTCAAAAGCACCTTGAGTCGTTGCCGGATCTCGCGGACAGCGTTGTTCGTGTTGATCTTGAAAACGAAGGGCTTAACTAACGAAAGCCTCAAAGAGGGCGCTTTCAGATTTTAAGCGAAATCTTTTAAGCCCATGCCCTAAGCCATGTCTTAAGTTTAAGAAAGACCGAGCCTTACTGGGTTCGGTCTTTGTTTTTTTAAGGATCGCGACTTGTGTGATACGACGTCCTGGTTGAATCGCATTCGCATGAGGGTATTTATGGCTGCTCCTTCGTCTCCTGTTTCTGGATCATCCATTCAATCGTTTCGTCGTTTGTTCTCGTATAGTAAAAAGCATCGCCGTGATTTTTATCTCGGCGGAATCTACTCGTTTTTGAACAAGGTTTTCGATGTCGCCCCAGAAATCCTGATCGGGATCGCCATCGACGTGGTGGCGAATAAAATCGCAGAGCGTGATAATTCGTTGCTTGCCCGTATCGGATTTGAAACGCCTCAGGAACAATTGATTTTCCTATCGGTTCTAACGCTCGTCATTTGGGCGTGCGAGTCGATATTTGAGTATCTGTTGCTTCTGAAGTGGCGTGGTCTTGCGCAGACGATGCAGCATGAGTTTCGCGTCGAGGCTTACTCGCATTTGCAAAAACTCGATATGGCCTATTTCGAGGATCGAAGCACGGGTGGTCTCGTTTCGATTTTAAACGACGATATCAACCAGCTCGAGCGCTTCTTGAATGGCGGTATCAATAGTTTGATTCAAACGTTCTCGGCCGTTCTCTTGGTCGGTCTTGTTTTCTTTGTCCTTGCTCCGAACATCGCGCTTTTCGCGTTCTTGCCGATTCCTGTTATTTTGTGGGGTGCTTTCTTCTTTCAGAAGCGAGCTGCGCCTCGGTACTTGGATGTTCGCGAAAAGGCGGGCGATATCGGCGCCCGCTTGTCCGGCAATATAGGCGGTATCGCGACGATTCGCAGTTTCGCGGCGGAAGAGCGTGAGGCTGAGAAAGTGAAGACGGACAGTCTTCGTTATCTCGATGCCAATCGTGGGGCGATTCGAATTTCATCGGCGTTCAATCCGCTGATTCGCATGGCCGTGCTCGCCGGTTTTTTGGCGACGTTCGTGATCGGGGGCTTCATGGCCCTCCGAGGAGAATTGAATTTGGGCGCTTACGGCGTACTCGTGTTTCTTACTCAGCGTCTCTTGTGGCCTCTTACGGGGTTGGCGGATACGGTTGATCTTTTTGAGCGTGCGATGGCCTCTGTGGATCGCGTTTTGAACCTGCTTGCGATTCCAATCAAACTTGAGACTTCGAAGCCGAAGCTCGGTTTTGATCGGCGCGCGGATGTTGTTTTTGAAGACATCAGCTTTGCGTATTCCGACTTTTCGACGGGACAGATAGGAACGCCCGTTTTGCGAGACGTGAAGCTCGCGGTGAAAGCCGGCGAAACAGTCGCGATTGTCGGACCGACGGGTTCGGGGAAGAGTACGATCACGAAGCTTTTGTTGCAGTTTTATCGTCCAACAAAGGGGCGTGTTTCTGCGGGTGGACACGATGTTTCGAATTTTGATCCGCGTGAGTTAAGGGCGAATATCGGTCTCGTGAGCCAGGATGTGTTTCTATTCCATGGAACTGTATATGAGAACATCGCCTACGGTAGGCCCGAGGCGACTCGTGACGAAGTCGTAGCGGCCGCTGAAAAGGCGTTTGCGAGTGAGTTCATCGAGAAGCTCCCGCAAGGTTACGACACGATCATCGGAGAGCGCGGACAAAAGCTTTCGGGCGGACAGCGGCAGCGGCTTTCAATTGCGCGTGTGATATTGAAAGATCCAGCTATTTTGATTCTCGATGAAGCGACCTCGGCGGTGGACAATGAAACTGAGGCGGTGATTCAAAAATCGCTTGCGGAGGTTTCGAAGGGACGTACGACGATGATCATCGCTCACCGGCTTTCGACGGTGACTCATGCGCATCGTATTTATGTGGTGGCGGATGGTAGCATTGTCGAGCAGGGATCGCATCAAGAGCTGCTCGCGAACCCACGCGTGTATTCGCAGCTTTGGAATTTACAGGTCCGTACGTAAAAGTGTCGAGAAGAGACGAACTGTCTCTCAATGAGAATGGTGTATGACCGTCTTCCTGGGACAATCTGTCTCGATATTCTCGAATTCTGTTTCTTATTGTAGAGTTAACTCAAGTTTGGTCACACGCACACCGTTGGTCCAGGAGAGGGAATTTGCTGGAGTAACGAGGTACGTGTGTTGGGTTCTGTGTGTCGCATATTGAGTCGTGTGCTTGTCCTGCTCGTGGTGGTGTTTCTCACGACGGGGTGCGATGTCGTCGTCAAAGTCTTCTTGGGCTCCGATCGAGGGAGTGTCGGCGGGCCTGGTAGCGGTTCGCCCTCAGAGCCACTTCATCCATCTTTAAAAGCGACGCTTTCAACAATGGCTGGTTCTGTTGCGACAGGTAGCGGTGATGTGAGCACGCGCTACACGAATAGCTCGAACCCGATTCAGGTGACGCTTTCTTTTAAAACAGAACAAGGTGCTTCTGTCGTCGTCGCTGTTGACGAGAGTGGCGCGACGCGCGCTCTTCAAGCGTCAGATCTTGTTTTAAGTAACGGAACGATTGCGAATTTTGCAGTCGTTGGCGGTACGAGCGAAAGTTCAAGCTACACATTTGAAGTCACGCCAGTGGCCGAGGGTGCCGTGACGATGCGGCTTCCGGCAGGGCTTGTGCGCGGAACAAAAGAAACAGCTCCTGAGCGGCAGAGTCTTCGTAACGAAGCTTCAAATCTTCTGACCGTCGTTCTTGATCTCATCGCACCCACGGTCACGATCTCGGGTCCAAATGTAAATCTGATTGAAGGCGATGGCGATGGCGGTGGTGGTTCTGTTGGAAAAGAGTTCGAGTGGGAGTTTGATTACACGGATGTCGATACCATCACGCTGGCTCCAGAAGACACCAGTGTTATTACGACAGGTGATGTTGTGTGTCCGGCACCGGTTATTTCTCCTGGTTCCGATGAAAACTCGCGCAAGGTGACCGTGGGTCCGTGTACGGGTGATGGTACGGTTCGAATTGAACTTAATCCCGGAAGCGGTTCGGACCATGCGGGTAATATTTCGGTGGGCGATAACACACAGCCCGTTCTTCCGGTTGATAACACGCCTCCGACCATTGCGATTGCTTCGCCTTCGCCTACGGCCGGAAACAACACGACAGATTTTGAGTGGGACGTGACGTATTCGGGAGCGGACACAATTAGTCTTGTGGCGGGAAATGTGAGTTTGGTTGCCTCGCCTCTTGGTTCCGTGACCTGCGCTTCGGGTCCGACGGTGGGTGCGGGCGGTGATGCAAACTCGCGAACGGTGACCGTGGGTTCTTGTACGGGTAACGGGACGTTGAAGATTGAGCTTGCTGCGGGCACGGCCGAAGATAATGCTGGGAATGAAACCGCAGCTCATACGACAGCTTCGACTGTAACGGTTGATAACACGGCTCCAACAGTTACGATTGCGTCACCTTCTCCGACAGCCGGAAACAACACGACAGATTTTGAGTGGGAAGTTTCGTATTCAGGCGCAAGTACGATTGGCCTTGTTGCGGGAAATGTGAGTCTTGTTGCTTCGCCTCTTGGTTCTGTGACCTGCGCGTCGGGACCGACCGTGGGTGCGGGTGGTGATGCGAATTCGCGAACGGTGACCGTGGGTTCTTGTACGGGTG
>JAVFAU010000221.1:0-4306 GCA_034002335.1 Bdellovibrionales bacterium
TTCTTTCTGACCCGGCCTTGGGTGTTTACGACTGGTTTGAGGTCAAGCCGCCGGCCGTTTTAAAGGGACTCGATGCGAAGCTCGTGAGGCTAGTGACCGGAGCCAAGCCTTCGGTGGCAGAGGCGAGTGGGGCAAGTCTTTCGATTTTCGAGGAGATCGAGTGCGTGGCCGCAAGCGAGAGCGAGTGGGTGGTGAGTTTTCGCGGGCGTGACAGTCGTGGCGCGCTTTTGCATGCCGTAGAGGCGTTGTTGCAAGAGGGGCTTTCTATCCTTTGGGCGAAGGTGCATACGTGGGGACGGCAGATCGACGATGTTTTTGGAGTTCGTCCCGTCGATCGAAAGCCAGATGAACTTGTGCGAAGTCTGCGTGCGAGGGTGGCCAACACTAAGGTTTAAGTCGAAAATCCGCACGTCTTTTCGTAGCTGGTTCGACGAGCGAGCGGTCTTTGTGGCGACTTCGTTCGTGTTATCGAGAGTTATTTCAAGAGGTTGCTTGTATGTGGCGGGTTTTAGCGGCGCCTGAGTTTAACTCGAAGAGCCCGACACTTGACGAGTCCAGAATTCGATCAAGGTCTAAAATGGGGGCTTGGCAAACGGCCTAACTGCCTGTCAGACTTTGATAGAGGTAGGCGTTCGTGTCGATAAAGCGGTTCGATCCGAATTCTCGAAAGAACGACTAACCGAACGGCTTGTTGCTCCGGTCTTAGGGATAGAGGCTGGTAAATGGAGTCGGGTTCCTGTGAAAGGCTCACGAAGGGTTGCGTGGGTGGTTGCAGGTGACTTAAGGGCGAAACCAGATTTTAGAACGAGGAAACCCGAGAGGGTTTGAAATTTAAAATAAACACAAGGCGGAGGGAGCAAGGATGCTCAGAGATGTGTTGATTCAAAAGGGTCTTTCGAATCGCGAAGCAGAAGTTGCGGAGCTTGTTTCGAAAGGATTGTCGAATAAAGAAGTTGCGAACCAACTTTTTGTGACTGAAAAAACAGTCAAATTCCATCTGACAAACATCTACAAGAAGATGAGCGTTAAATCTCGCGCTCAGCTCATCGTATGGTGTCTTCCTCACCTTGGTTTTGTTGACAACGAGCCAGCTCAGCCGACTCGTAACGAAATCCCAGCTGGTGCTTCTGCGATCAACACGATGCCTGTCGGCAGCACGACAGTCTCTGGTTTGACTGCGGCTGGTATCGCGAACGCGACGATCCCAGGTGGCGCGACGACTGTCGCTCAGCCTGCGGCTCCTGCTCGCAACGACATCGGCACAGGCGTTGGTTCTGGCGGCAACGGTGACGTTGGCGCATTCGGAATCTAAGCTCTCTTAGCTGGTGAAGACGCAAGAGCGGAGCTCTTGCGTGTGGCCCCCGATCTGCAAGTTCGTTTTGAATGAACAGAGTCAAGGTGTCACGTCCGCTTAGGTATTTGTTTTCACATGTGAAGGCTGGATCGCTTGAAAGAAGAAACTGCGATCTGGCCTTTACTCTTTTTCTGAGCCATTATCTCAGACATGAGTCGCAAAGTTTCTGAATCCCAAACATTCATGACCGAAATGGTTCTTCCTCAACATACAAACGCTCTCGGCAGCGTCTTTGGCGGGGTGATCATGTCGTGGATCGATATCTGCGGGGCGATCACGGCCCAGCGACATGCGCATTTGCCGGTCGTTACGGCTTCCATCGACTACCTTCAATTCGTAAAACCTGTTTTGATTGGTTGGACGGTAAATCTGAAAGCCAGTGTGAACTACGTCGGCAAAACTTCGATGGAAGTAGGGGTGCGTGTCGATGCGGAAAACCCGCGCACGGGTGAGACGTTCCACACGGCCAGCGCATATCTGTCTTTTGTGGCCCTTGATGGCGACAAAAAGCCGATTCCGATTCCGGCGCTTATCGTTGAAAGCGAAGCTGAAAAAAGACGGCATGCCGACGCGATCAAGCGACGCGAAGCCCGTTTGAAACTGCGTGGTCGATAAATCCCGCTATTTTTTTGAAGCAAGAGAGAGCTGATTCACCAGAACAGAGAGCTGGTTGTTCTCTTTTTTTCTGAGTAACTCGAGGCAGCGAGTTTCGCTGCGATCTTCAACTATGAGCTCAAGTGGTTTTGTGCAATTCCAACTCTTGCTTGGCTTGGCGTAGCTTGTGTTTTTCAAAAGCGATGTGATTGAAGATCGAAAGCGTTCGAGCCGTTTGGCGTCAAGTGCGTTGCTGAATTGGGCGGAATCTGTTTTTTGTAAAAGCAAGACTTGGGAGCCTGTCGTTTGCGAGGAATTTCTTGTCGCGACAAAGCACCGTCCGTGCGGGACGCGAAAGCAAATCTCAAACTCTGTCGAGGCGGGTGCTGGGGATGGGCTTGCGAGCCGGGGCTGTTGAGGCGTGTCTTTTGCGGAAGCGTCGATTGGGCTTAAGGTTTGAATCGAAACAAATAGGGCTAATGCTGTGCCTGCGGTGAGGCCGCAGCGGATGTATTTTGAGTTCATCATCGAGAGGTCTCATTGCCGCGAGCGTTTGGTTGGGACGTGTTCGTGGGGGAGCTTGGTGTGAACGACTCTTCTGAAAGTGTGCAGAGTGTGTTCCTTTTTGGTGGCGTGCAGCCGAGTAGTTCTTGCGCGGCTTTTGGCTGCATCTGAAGAGACAGGCGATCCGCGTCCGACGGATAGAGAATGGGATCGTGCATATTGCGTTTATTGATCGTCCCCAAGCAATGCACGGTGATGAGATCATGGATTGCGTGTTTAAAGCGAGTGGCGTTCAGGTTGGGTTGGTTTGTGCTGTTGAGATCTCTTCCCCACTGCGAAAGGACGTGTGAGCCGAAGCTGTCCGCGAAGTGTTCGTCGCACTTGCGAAAGCAGTGGTAAGGAGTGGAGGCTCGAACTTCGCCGACGGCTACTTCTTCGCGAGGCGTAAGGGTGCGCGGAAGTTTGTCGCGCCTGAGTGCTTCCCACGCGAGCCACTGGTTGTATTGCGTTTGATACTTGTCTTCCATGCAACGGCTGAATCCTCGGTAGAAGGAGATGTCCGAGACGTTGCTTCCGGGAATGAGTTCGGCGGCTCCGCAGCGAAGCAGTGACTTTAAGTTGGTAAGGTCGGCCGCGACGCCGTATTCGACGTCTCGTAGCGATGTTGTGAGGCGCGTATCCATGCCGAGCGGTTCGCCGTTTTCGTCGCCGCCAGAAGTCCATTCTTCATCGAGAAGGCAGGAGCCAAGGTCTCCTGACGATTCTTTGTAGCGAACGAGTGGGCGCGACATGGCGCAAGGGCTTACGGCGTGTCCCAGCTCGTGTCCGACAGCTGCGATGATCGCGTCTGTCGGAACTTTCGTCATTCCCGGGCATATGCCAATGCTGTGTTCGAACGCCGAGTACGTTGCTTGCGGTAGGCCTTCTTCCGCAGTCGAGAAGCAATTGGTGTCAGCGGCATCGGATGTGCGAATGGCGACTGTTTTGATGCGAAGAACGAGTGCTGCGGTTTCGGGAGACCATTCCGACTCCGGGCGACCTCCGGTTACGTAGAGGAGGGCTTGTTTGCGGGCCTCTTCTCCGGCTTTGAGGGCGCGTTCGCGGTTGGCATTGGTCGTTTTAGTGCTGAAGTTGCTTAGGTCTCGAGCGTGTGTCCGTTTGCCTAAGAGAAAGTAGTTAAAGAGAACGCCGTCGGTTTCGGTTCGTGTTTTTCGAAGGTCAAGCGGGGCCTTTGAGAGATCCGTGCATGAGCGTTCGAAGAGTGCTGGAGAGCAAGTGGGCAGAGGATGAGGGTTCGCTGTCACTTGCGCTCGAGCGGATTCGACGGAAAGGAAAAAGACGGGTGTGCAAGCGGAGAGGATGAAGCGTTTTATGTGTTTCATATCCATACTCCGTTACGACACGTTCTTGTGTCGCTGGGGTTATGTCGCGTCCGCTGTTTCCGAATTCGCCGTGACCAAGAAGTCTTTCCAGCGTGTCAGCAGGGCGGGCGTCATACTGGCTCGTATAAGTGTGCCACTGGAACCCTGTTCGCGCGTCAAAATTTTCGTTTCTCGACCAAGTTCGAAAATACGGTGTTCAGATTCTTTTGGAATGAAGAGTTCCGCCTCTTCGCTAAGGCTATCGATTTGTTCGAGCATCAGGCGTTTGAGGCGGTCGATGCCTTCGCCGGTAAGGGCGCTGACGAAGACCCGTGGAAAGGCTTTTACCTGAAACTGTTTTTCAAACGGAGCTTGGTCGACCTTGTTAAAGACGTGAATGACGGGTTTATGGCTCCAGCCGAACTCATCCATTAGTTTTTGAACGACTTCGACTTGCGTCTGCATCTGCGGTGACGACAGGTCGACGACGTGG
>JAVFAU010000222.1:0-4300 GCA_034002335.1 Bdellovibrionales bacterium
TTCTTTGAAAGCACCGGTACCAGATCGCGCCTTCGCTCGAGCCATGCGGGCGTCCCCAGTTCCGCCCGAAACTCCGATTCAAAACAAGGCTCAAAACCAGACTCAAAACCAGACTCGTTCTGACCATCTTGCTTTAAGTTTCGTCGCTCTGGATTTCGCCGCAGAATATGACATGCGCGAGTCTTCACGGCTTCACTTGCGGCGTTCGGCGCCCGCAACAGCGCGACTAAAATCGCTGCGTCTTCTTCGTCGAGACCGCGAGGGCCTTTTCCGAAGATCGCAAGACTCGCGGCCCGAAGACCTACGACTTCACCTCGAAAAGACGCAAGATTCACATAAGCTTCGAGAATTTCATCTTTCGACCAAGCCATATCGTAACGCCACGCCTCGACGATTTGGCGGGCCTTATAACGATAGCGACCTTGATTGCGCGGAACCACGCCCAGAAGTTTCACAAGCTGCATCGTGATCGTACTGCCGCCGCGGGAACGAGCCCCTGAAAAGGGCAAGAGCCCCCAAGTCGCCTTTACCAGAGCCGCAAGATCAAAGCCGTGGTGCTCGAAGAAACGTCGATCCTCTGTTTCGATCAAAGTTCGAATCAACGCTGGAGAAATCTCCTCGAACCGAACCCACTCGAGACTTCGGTGTGTTTGCAATGTCCGCAATGCTTCAAGCGGCCGCCCTCTTGAGTCGACAATCCATCGATCCGACGGCTGGTAGTTCGCCCGCACATCTTGAAACTTCAGCACGTGCGTATTTGGACGCAGAATGCCTAGGCTCGCAAGACCTCCGCAAAGGCCCGCAAAACCAACGACCGCTGCGGCGAACTTGAAAACAAGTTTTCTATGGAGCGATAACCCAATCCGCAACAGGCACCTCTCCGAATACTTCTGGTGAATAAAGCGCTTCTACTTTTGTCGGAGGCATCTTGAATGTCCCCGCCGCGTTCAAGCGCACGCGATAATTCAGGTGATAGATCCCCTTGCGCAAATAGCCGGCGTACGACGTGAAGTGCGTAAACGATCGCTCTTCGTATTCAACCGGCCAAGTCGCGCGATGGCCCGACGCTTTGTTAAGAATCGAAGACTCACCGCCCAGTCCGGTTCCTAAATGCGACGCTCCAGCCGGTATCGCATCGCGGACCACCACCCATGGATGATCGTAATTCGCCGTCACCGTGATCTCGATATCCGCAACATCGCCGCTCTTCCACTGAACTGGGCCGCCGCCCTTGTGCCCGACTTTTGAAACACGACGCCGAACGTCGTATCCGAAGTTCATCGCAGCCTTCAAAGGAATCGCGGCCCGTGTTTGAACCGCAACCCAAGGTCGCCCGGCGCCCTCGTGATTCACACGCACAGAAACCGCTTCGTCTTGCGCACCTTCTGACCGTTTTTCTGGTTTATTTTCTGGTTTATTTTCTGGTTTATTTTCTGGCATTTTTTCCGGCCACTTTAGCGACAGGGTTCCACCACGAGGGTTCCGATTCCAATCAAACGAACTCTCGGCAACCTTCGTCGTTCCTCGCACCTTCGCGTCTGGCTCATACCGATCCGAAAAACGCTTCATCTCGATCACGCCCCACGCATTGGCCAAAGTCGAATCCCAAACCCCACGCTGCATACGCGCCGTGAGACCCGAGACAATTCGACCGACATCGACCTCAGACCAAATCGGTTTCTCCGTTGAAAGAACGCTTAGCGCCTCAAGATCGTTTGATGTCAAAAGCGCCCATCTGGCATCGCCACTTAGCTCGCTCGCGCCCGCGCCCTGAAGGTTCATCTTCGTCCCTTGAACATTCACGCGAGCTTTCAAGATATTCGTGGCTTGCCCCAATAGTTCATCACGTTTTGCGATCGCCGCATGCCGTTCAAGAAGTCGATGAAACGCCACCACCACCGATGTCTGCCACTGATTCGGAGAGATCGTGGTCGCGCTCAACCACTTTTCATCGAAACGACCGTACTGCGACAGAACTTCGATCACCAAGATTCTTGCTTGATCATGAAGCCGAGACGACCCGGCCGTTTCGCCCGCGCGACCGTGCAACCAAGCTTCAAGTCCAGAGAGAATACGATCACGAGTCTCGCTAGGGACCTTTGGACCGCTATTGGCCGACTCGTTTGCGCGAAGCAGTGTCAGCACATAGCGAGAGAGCTGTACGGAACCACGATGCGATGTCGGGAAAAACTTAATCAGCCCTGCACTGTCTTGGTACGTCGGAAGCTCGTGGAGCAATCGATCAAGCGCGACCTTGTCTCCCAATACGACGGCCTTTGAAATCTGCTGCTCGAAGCAGGTATAGGGGTATTCTCTCATATACTCGCGCACACCGCTTAAACTCGCCTGAAGTGTTGGCATGAGAGTGAACGATAAACCGCCTGCCCCATGAAGAGCATCTTTCGGCTGCTGAACCGACAAGGCTTGCAGCTCTCCTTTTTCATTCGTGCGCGCAAGCGTCGCCTGCAGAACGCGACTAGGGATAGACGGATCGATTCGTGTCTCGATTTTAAGACGATCTGTCGCCGAACCGCGAACGTCGCGCGCGACGATTTCGAAATGAACCTTCGAATCGTCCGCCTTTTGATTTTCGCTCACACCCCTCAACACGACCATGGGAATCAAAACCGTTCTCGACTCGGACGGCTTAAGATCAAATGGCGCCACCGGTACGTTCTCGAGTTTGATACGCGTGAACGCCTCTTGATTCGGCATCACCTGAATCGCCAAATCCACTCGCATCGCTTTTCCGGTGGTGTTTCGAACCGTCACCGCGTTTTGAATACGATCGCCGTCACGAACAACGGGAGCAAAACCGGAATACAAAATAAGATCTTTTGTAACTTCCAAATTGGACGAACCCGTTCCGAAAAGCCCGGCTTCGGAGTGCGCCACAGCGACAATGCGGAAGCTCGTCATCGAATCATTCAACGGAACATCGACCTTCGCCACCCCATTGGCATCGACTCGAACATCCGGAAGCCAAACAAGAACCGGATCAAACACTTCGCGAAGCTCGCTTACGCCGCCGCCACCGCCACCCGGCGGTTTCGCTTTCGATCCGAAATGTCGCCGGCCGATCACTTGATTCTGCGCCGATGCCGTTTGCACCGCGAGGCTGCGCTGTCTCATCATCGCGCTTAAAAGATTCGAACTCGGATTACTTCGAAGTTGAAAGATCGCTTCATCCACGACGGCTACGGCGATTCGCGTGTCTTTAGACGACAGCTTTCCACCGTCTTGTCGGCTCACGCGAATCGTCGCCTGAGCTTTCTCGCGCGTCTGATATCGCTTCTTCTGCGTCTGTACATCGACTTTGAGTTCGTGTGACTTCCAGCCGACTTTGATTTCAGCCAACCCCATCTTCAAGCTTGGACGTCCGAGATCAAGGAGTGCCGTCGGTTTGACATCCCCAACACGGCCACGAAGCGCAAGGGCGGAAACGAAAATGTTCGGCGCGTACATTCCTTTAAGCGGAACTTCGACCAGCGGTTGATCTCGTTCAATCTTACGGACAAACGACTCCAAAACCCCTTCTCGCTCGACCGTGATCAGAACAGTCGAAGTCGGAAATGGCGTTCTCAACACGAATTTCGCGGTTTCTCCGGGCTGATAAACCTGCTTCTCGGGAAGCAAATCGATACGATCACTATCGGATTGCGACCACCATGTGTCGGCTCCCTCTTTATAAATACTCATGTTCTTAATTGCGAACGTCGAACGGCCGCGTTTATCTGAGACCTTGGCTTGAAACAAAACCGAGCCGCTTGGAAGCTTGGTCGCCTCGCACGAGAACCGACCTTGCGCATCCGTTTTACCGCGACAAACGATTCCCAGACTCTTTGTTTGAACGGTCGAATCGTAGGAATAGAAACCTCCCACCAATCGTTTGCGATGAGTCACGTAATCTCGCTTGAAAGCTTCCACCGCGTAGTTCTCGCCCGCCTGAGGACGACTTGCCGTGTTCAACACAATGCCGCTGATAGAGGCCTTGCTATCGGTTCCAATCCAATCATCCGTTTTGAGTCCTATCAAAAATTCCGCTGGGTATAGACTCGTCGACGTCGTACTTACCCGAACCTGTCCATTCGGATCGCGATACTCCATTTCGACATTCAGAGAGCGCACCGACGCCACGTTCGGAAGCCCGCTCACCTTTGCAGCAAGTCCCCCATTCGCATCGAGCATGAAGTCCTTTGAAAAAATAAATGCGAGATCCCCGGGCTGTCCTTCATCACTCGACTCATCACCTCGATTTGCGATTCCAGGTTTAACTTCACGAGAAAGAAACGTGTACCTA
>JAVFAU010000223.1:0-4298 GCA_034002335.1 Bdellovibrionales bacterium
AAGAGCGACTAAGAGGCCAATCGCCCCCAGCCGAAAACGACCACGGAGCCAGGCAGGCCGCTTCTTTATATATTCAGATCTTGTCTGCCTAAGACTCTGTTTCACGCTGATTCTCTCCAAACCAAATACTTTTGAACTTCACACGGAAGTAGAGGGCAATCCCGGTGCCGTTTCATTTGAAACGGGCCAAACACCTTCGCTCGCCCTCACGCAAATCCATAAGACACTAAAATCACTAAGCTTTTACTTGGCACCTCAGACGCCCCACACACCGCCAATTTGAGATGAGCCCTAAAACGTCGCTGTCACGCAAACGACGGCAAACCATGGAATTTCATCCACGCTTCACCGGCGATCATCGTAAGATACTGTTATTACTTGTTTTTTATGCTGTGTTGATTTTCCTAACACCCCTGGGCCGTAAACTGGAGCCATTCTTCATGGATGGTGACAAAAGTCCTCTCGAGTTCAGGCAAGACCATTCATAAGAGATTTTTATGCAAAATGGCTTGTTTACATATGCTCATGCTTATATTGCATCTCAAATGAGATAGTCGCATGATCGCTCCGTGGCCGCTCAAGATACGACGGTTTGCACGGTGCAAAGTGGCTCTAAAAGGGCGCAAAACCCAGGGCTAAAGACTGGCACGATGAATGCTCTCAGTAAGTATCAGAAGCGAGGTCCGAGGTGGCAGGTCGCAAGATCCACCGCCGAGGGCCGGGCCTCTAGAAGAGTCGAGCGAACCTGCGAGAGGCAGTAGTAGCACTGAACTTAGAATTGTTCGGAGACTTGATAACCTACCGGCAGCTCCCGCGATCGCGGAATCAATAGCAGCCGAAAACCTACCAAAAAGACCTACCTAGAATACGGGCCGGGGAGATACCTCCCCACCCGTCCTTTTTTGCGTTTTGTGCTTCTTGTGTTAGCGCGCCATGCGGTAGCCGACACCGCGTACCGTTTCAATCGTGTCGCCAATAGGACCGAGCTTTTTGCGCAAAGAGGCCATATGCACGTCAATCGTGCGATCCGTGACATTCACGCTTTCAAGGGCACGTTCGCGCAACTGCTCACGCGTAAGGACCTGATCCACCTGACGAAGCAATTCACGCAGAATCTTGAACTCCGTCAGTGTCAGCTGAACTTCTTGATCCATGACGAACGCGCGATGCGATCTGAGTTCGATGCGAATATCACCGCGAACAAGTTCTTCAGGTTCGTTCTTCGCAGCATTGTCTTTCGCTACAGCACGACGGACGAGAGCGTTGATACGAGCCGCGAGCTCTTTGGGCATGAAAGGTTTTGTGACGTAATCGTCCGCCCCGAGATTCAAAACGCGCACTTTATCTTCTTCACCGCTAAGACCCGTTACCATGATGATCGGTAAAGAAGCATATTTCGAATCGCGCCGTACTTGATCGATGATCTCACTGCCCGATATTCCCGGCATCATTTGATCAACAAGCAAAACATCGGGGCGATGAAGCTCGATTTGGTGCAAGATCGCGTGTCCCGAAGCGAGATCGACGACCTGAAACCCTTGTGCCTCAAGGAGATCCTTCAGAATACGACGGATATCAGCCTCGTCCTCAATCACGAGGACACGCACACTCTTTTCGGCAGCTCCTCCCCCGGCACCATGAGCCGAGTCACCACCAGAGCCATTCACCGAACCACTTCCAACTAGATGAGAATCTTCTTGTTCAGACACGTCGTAATTTTAGCCACGGCTTTACATCGTTGGCCACCAAAAAAAATGCGGAAGCGCGCCCCATTCTGGCACCCTCATCGGCGACACTTTCCGTCACCTCACATCTTGTGAACGGCACCTGCTGCCATCGTAGATCTTTGAAAAAGACCGTGAATTCAAAAAAACTTAGTTATTCTCGCTGTCCAAGTTTTAGACGGTTTAATTTTCAGCGGGCCCACACATTGAATCGTTACTCCCCATCGTGTGGAGGAAAAGCCCGTGAAAGCCGCGAAACACAAGTCATTGAAAAGATCGACAAAAGCGCCTGTTCAACGAAAAAACAAACAGAGCACCGGTGAAGGTGAATCTGATGCGGTCAGCCTTTGGCTTATCCTTCTATTCGTCGCTACTTTCTTTGGCATCGCTGCCGAAGAGTCTCGCCATCCTTCTACTTTCTCGAAAGCCCGAATCTCAAACGGCATCATCGGCGATATTTCAACGCCCCTCTCGTTTAAAAAGCCTCGAGACAAAGAAAAAATCGAAAAAGAAACAGCTAAAAAAGAAGACGCCGACAAGGCCGTAACGAAAAGAAGGAAGAACTAAAGATGACTTTCGGTAAAATGAACGCTCTTAAAACTTCAATTCGCACGTCAAACGTTACCCTTGTAACGACGGCTCTCGCGGTCGCTGCCGTGTTTTCAGCTTGTACGATTCGCACACCCACAACCGAGACACCGGTTCCCAACGACCGCGGCGTCGAAAAGTCCTTCTTCGTCGAAAAGACAGCGGTGGCGTCGGCTCAAGGCGGACAAACGGCGGCTCTGAAGCCAAAGACATTCCTCTGTGGTTGGGCGCCTATTTCCGAGACAGGCGCGATGGCCTCCGCTTACCTGACTCACGCCGTGCACATGGCCGGCCACTGCAACATGGAATTCGAATTAACGGAGTCTGCCCTCATAGGTCGCCTCGTGAATCCGTCGTTTCCAACAGATCGCACGCGCTGGAAGCAGGCCCTGACGATTCCAATTCGTAAGCACTACTATTACGAACGATCAAAAGACTCGTATGGCCGCGATACGAATGAATTCATCGAAAACACGTCGCGCTCGCACTGGTCGGCCCGTCCTATGATCGACCTCAATCTCGAAGGCATCACAATCCACGATTGGGACCTCGCGATGTTCTGGAACGCGCGCAGTGGCGTTGTGACGAATGTTTCTGACGTTGAATGGGATAAAGAAAACGGTTTCCTCGGATTCACAGCCTCCATTCAAAACTCTCTTTATGGTTCCGATCTCGGAGCTCGTATTCGCTTTAACTTTAAAGCGTTCGAACACAATCCATCGTTTCAATCGACTCCCTACAGCCCACAAAACGCGAAGCACTTGAACGCGCTTCATATTATCGGAGAGAAGATCGAAGGCCTGACGCAAGTTTGGTCGGCTGCGAAGTGGGACCTTTCAAAAACCCACGACGTTTACCTTCACGGGTTCCCGCCTGAGTACGTTCCGGTCGCGCAAAAGGTCGTTGACCTTTGGAATGACGGTTTTGAGAAAATCGGCAAACCACGCGCGTTCCGTCTCAACAAAAAGCCAATGAAACACCCGTTCGATCTTCGCTATCCGATGATGGTATGGGTCGATGATCCGCAAATCTCCGCATACTCCCCGCTCGGCGTCGGCATGGCGCAGTCAGATGTTCGCAATGGCGAAATCGTCTGGGGACAAATCACTCTCTACGGCGGAATGCTTGAACGCTACGTGAAATCATATCTTGGTCCAATCGGATCGATGTCGCCGACAGCTCAAAGCGCGGGCGGATCGTTCGCACCCTCATTCTTCCAAACGTACTTTAACCCGACGCAGGCTCTTGATCTTCCACCAAGTCTTGGCGGAGAGGTACGCAGCTCGACCGACCGTCAGAGCCCGCTTACCGGCGTCATGGCTTCGAACCGTCTCATGGAGAAGACTCTTGAAGCCATCACGTCAAAAGCGTCTCCAAATGGAGAAAAAACGGCGGCGACGAACACTCAAATTGAGCAAGCTCGTTCTGAATCGCTGCACATGGCGCGCGAAATGAACACTTCGCTTCAAAAACTCTTGTCGGAAATCCAAACGCGTACGAATCGCGATGGCTTCCGTCACGATACCGCTCGCATGTTCGGCTTCGTCGGCACTCCATCTGAGGAAATGCGCCGTCAGATGTTCGGTTCAAACGAGCACATCATGTCGCTCGACGCGAAAATCCAACAAATCAACAACGTTTCGGCCGAAAAACTGAAAAAGGCCTCGAGCGGTGTCGTACACGATACGGATCGTCGTTTCATCGACATCGGACCATCCATCGTTTCAGCTCTCGCGCAGACGAACCTTTCTTACGAGGAAGGCTTGCGCAAGATCATTCTCGAATTGGTTCTTCACGAGTACGGCCATTTCCTTGGTCTTGGACACCAATTCAAAGAGAACATTCTTCCGGCCGACGGCTCTGTTCCCAAAAAATATCTCGCGGAACTAAAGCGCGATATGAAAAACAACATGACGAACTCGACATCCGTCATGGGCTACAAACACCCCGTCACCGAGCTTCTTAAGGACGACTCGAACGCGGGTC
>JAVFAU010000224.1:0-4296 GCA_034002335.1 Bdellovibrionales bacterium
CACACGTCATCAACACATCGCAGTTTGTTCCTGAGAAAACGTCACCGGCCTTCTCTAAAATTCCGTCTCGTTCGGTTGAAGAGTTTGCGACGATGACGAATGAGCAATTCGCTGTGCACCGTGGGACGACGTTGAGCGGCCGTATTCCAGGCGACTTGGTCGGAGTGCGTTTGCTAGAGTCGATCGAGCCGTCGCGTACGGTTGCGAGTTTTTTGCCGGCCCCAGTCGCGTTGATTCAAAAAAATGGTGGGCCTGTCACTTACGGCGCCTTCAAGCCCCGCGGTGGATCGGTTGAAGCGTTTGAAAGTGTCTTGTTGAATATAAGTTCCCAACGACAAGTGTCCGCTATTTCACGAAATCAACGCTTTACGATCAATTGAGAACAGAGATTACGTACCATACTTCGTCGATGATGTACGACCAGCTGCGTACGGAGGTTTCGTACTACACGTCCTCTCAGCGATACGATGCTATTTCAACTCCGGTTTCATACTACAAGAAAGCTCCGACCTATGAAATCCCGCGTACGAGCGTGAAGTATCATCGAGAGGTCGAGGACTGCGTCATTCGCGACGGGGCTAAAACAAATTGTAAGTACACGTATCCTGAGGCGACCACCGTTCTTCAGGGCGCATCAGGCAGTGATTGTGGTGCTTTTGTCGCCGGTAAGCTTCCAAGCGGAGCGCTCTATAATAAAGCCGGCTATTTGCCGTCTTGTACGCCGACCACGCCGCTCGCTCGCACGGGGGCGTGTAGCGAGACAAATACGTCGATTCAAAACTGTCGACAAAATTACTCCGCGGTTATGAACACGGTGCTTAGCGGAAAAGTCACTTCGACGTGCGCGGCTTTCGTGAATGGTCGCTTGCCGAGTGGCTCCGTTTACACGGACAGCGGTTACATCCCCATGTGCGGAAATAAAATCGTGGATGCCGACAAGGCGGGGGCTTGTAATGTAAATGACGGCGATAAAGAGAACTGCCGTACCGTTTATACGTTGGCGCCGAATCGTGTGACCCTTGATCGCGTACCGGGCTCGGGAACCTGCTTGGCGTTTGCTCGCAACCGTCTTCCAAGCGGCGCGGTCTATGCGGACCAAGGGTACGAACCGTCGTGTTCGTCTGGACCGACGAAGGATCGTTCCGTGACGGGAACAGAGGCGCTGAGTCGTTTTCCTGCTGCGGCGATCGCGGCGGGTGAGCAGTATGAGACAGCTACGACCACGGTTACGCATGAAGGGGCGTTCACATGCGGAACACCTTGTTCTGAGACGAGCTTCTGTCGAACGTCGACAGGCACGGTCGGTGACAATTACCACATGTGTAGTGTCGCGGCGGCCTCGCCGATCGTGAAATCAAGCTTTACGATGCAGCCGGCGAACAGCTTGGCCGTGTGTCCTTCTGGCCAGAGCCGCCGTATCACTCGTGCTCCTTACAAGACGGATATCGATCGTAAAACGTACGTTGCGGGCGGGCTTTCGGAGGCCAACCAACCCAATGCGCTGAGTGATTATATCCTGACGCGAAGTCGAGATCTTTTCCGCGACGTGAGACCGATTGTTTCGGTGTTTGTGCGTCAAAGCGGTGATTCGCTTGGGACAAACGGCAGCTACGGAGAGGCGTACAATCGTCTTGCTGACCTTTTTGGAGGCAGAAAGCGTTCGGTTTTGGCGAGCGCGGACGAATATGCATCCGCTCTTGAAGACTTGTCTGCGGTTATTCGTGAGCGCCTCAGTCAGACGATTGCGTTTAAGGTTCCGGATGATCTCCAGATCCGTAAAGTTTGGTTCCGTCGGGCTGGTGTTCCAGGTTGGGGCACTCCGTTGAATCAAGATCTTTGGTCGGCATCAGGAGGGACGGTTACCCTCGATCCATCGTTTAAATTCGAATACGGAGATCAGTTCCGTATTGAATACTGGTAAGCGTCTGTCGGGAATGGCGCTGCACCGCTTCTTCTAAAAGGGGAGAGGAGGGCGCCTCGGGTGTGACAGTCGGGGGGCGGGCCTGTTAGATCTTTTGCCCTATGGCAAAAGATAAAGGCATCAATTCGCAAGACCGAGCGGGCCAGGTCCGTTCACGTTATCAGGCTGAAAATCCCGTTCGCATCGTGACGGCGGCGTCGCTCTTTGATGGTCACGACGCGAGCATCAATTTGATGCGTCGGTTGTTGCAAGATGCCGGTGCGGAAGTCATTCACCTCGGTCACAATCGCTCGGTTCTCGATGTCGTGACAGCGGCTCTTCAAGAGGGCGCGCAAGGTATCTGTCTTTCGAGTTATCAGGGCGGGCACATGGAGTACTTCAAGTACGTCAAAGACCTTCTCGATGAAGCGGGAAGCTCTCATGTTCGTGTCTACGGCGGCGGTGGCGGCGTCATTGTTTACGATGAAAAACGTGAACTCGAAGCGTATGGTATCACTCAAATCTTTCACCCCGACGACGGCCGCAAGCTAGGGCTTGAGGGCATGATCGATATGATTATGGAAGGATGCGATAGGGCCGCCGAGGAGGCTTCTTCTGCGGGTGTTCAGGCTTCGAAAGAAGGAGTGTTGCCTTCGCGTGATCTCGGCGTGGCGTTGACGGCGATCGAGGCGGATCGTCCGATTCCGTCGGAAGTCGCGGAGCGCTTAAAGGCGTTCAAGCGTCGTGAGGGCGCTGGCCAGCCTCCGGTTCTGGGTGTCACGGGAACAGGCGGCGCCGGTAAATCATCGCTTGTCGATGAAATCTTGCAGCGTCTTTTGAACGGTTATCCAGGGTTGAAAGTAGGGGTCGTATGCGTTGACCCATCTAAGCGCAAAACAGGTGGCGCGCTCTTGGGCGATCGCATTCGCATGAACTCGCTTTCGCGACCGGGAGCCTACATGCGTTCGGTCGCCAGTCGGGGATCAGGAAGTGAAATCGCGACGGCTCTGCCAAAGATGCTCGATTTCATGAAGGGATACGATTTTGATTTGCTGATCGCCGAGACGAGCGGAATCGGACAGGCGCAGAACGCGATCACTTCGCTTTCAGATCTCACGCTGTACGTGATGACATCCGAGTTCGGCGCGCAGTCGCAGCTTGAAAAAATCGACATGATCGACTTCGCGGATCTCATCGCGATCAACAAGGCTGACCGTCGTGGCGCACAAGATGCTTTGCGCGACGTTCGCAAGCAGTATCGTCGCTCGCGTAAGTTGTTTGAAGCGCCGAGCGAAGAGGCGGACCGCCGTTTGCCGGTGTTTCTCACGCAAGCGCAGCAGTTCAACGACGAAGGTTGCAACCAGCTTTTCTTCGCGCTGGGCGAGAAGCTCGACGGGTTCACGTCTTCGAGCGCAAGCCACAAAGCGGCTCGTGCCGATTTCTGGAAGCTCTCGGAAGATTATAAATCGAAAGTGAAGGGCGTAAAGCGGTCGACGATCGTACCGCCGGATCGGCAGAACTATCTTGCTGAAATCGCTTCGACGGTTCGCAAGTACAAAACGGAAACAGAAAAGCTTGCCGGGTTGGCTTCGCGGTTTGGCGCGGTTGAAACCCTAAAAGAGGCCGGTGTCGGCTTCGATGAGTCGTCTCTTTTGGCGCTGCTCAAAGCGTGGCGATCTGAATTGGGCGAATCCTTGTTTGCGCGTCTCAACACGTGGAGTGAGTTTTTAAAGAGCTATGAAGGCGATGAGTACGTTTACGAAGTGCGCGGGAAATCGATTCGACAGCCGCTCGTAAGGCAGTCGCTTTCTGGCACGCCCATTCGTCGCGTGGTGACGCCGAAACTTCGTGATTGGGGCGATCGGGTTCGTTTTCTGCGACTTGAAAACGTGCCTGGTGAATTCCCTTATACGGCGGGTGTGTTTCCGCTTAAGCGTGACGGCGAAGACCCGGCGCGAATGTTTGCCGGCGAAGGGCCGCCGGAGCGCACCAACCGACGTTTTCACTATCTTGCAAAAGGGCAGCCCGCGAACCGTCTTTCGACGGCTTTTGATTCCGTGACGCTCTACGGGCAAGATCCAGACAGTCGTCCAGACATCTACGGAAAAGTCGGTGAGTCTGGCGTGTCGATTTGCACACTCGACGATATGAAACGTCTTTACGACGGATTCAATCTCTGCGCGCCGAATACCTCGGTTTCGATGACGATCAACGGTCCCGCGCCCATGATTCTCGCGTTTTTCATGAACACGGCCATCGATCAGCAAGTCGGTTTGAAAGAAAAAGAGCTTGGTCGAAAACTCACGGCCGACGAGTCTGCAGCCGTTCGACAATGGACGCTCGAGAACGTGCGCGGAACGGTGCAGGCCGATATCTTGAAAGAAGATCAGGGGCAG
>JAVFAU010000225.1:0-4269 GCA_034002335.1 Bdellovibrionales bacterium
AATAAAAAGAAATCCGGTCGGAAACCCACCATGTTCGATGCGATCTCGAGCGAACGCACCACCTGGGCGGCTTCGAGGTGTTCGCCAACAAGGCTGCTCGATTTGTCGAGGCGTCCACGGTAGGTCATGGTCGGTGTCAGGTGATTGCGACCGGAGCAGTATAAAACGTCGCGCAAATGGTAGCGGTAGAGTCCGCCCGATGTGGTGAGAACCGGGGAGTAGAGTCCGCCGACTTTCAATTCGTGCGGAAGAAGGGCGGCCGCCTTCGGTCGATTGAGATCAAGGAACTCAAGAAAGTGTCCACCGACCGCGATAACGGGATCGTTTGATCCTGAAAATGGAACCGTCACCATACCCTCGACGGCGGAGAGGCCTTTGCTTTCGAGCTCGGTGTGACTGGGAATGAGCGCTTCAAGGCGATTGGCCAGATCGGAAGAGGGGCCGTCGGCCCATGCGCTTACAATTTGTAGTTTCGGCCAAGCGTGCGTGATGAAGCTGCGCGGGTTTTCGAGAGGGTTTACGGCATCGCGCAGGCGATCGAGTTCGATGCGACGTTCGCGATTGCGCACGAGAGGGATGACGTCTTCCCATGAACGCGCGATGGTCTCGAGAATCGGGAAAAGAAATGACGGCGACCAAACTGAAACGAAGCCGAGGTTTTTTGTTTCAAGAAGGGCGGCCGCGGTTTCGATACGCCACGCGCGCACATCGGATGTCGAGATGCTGGGGCGAATGAGAAATGTCTTTAAAAACTCGCGGCGAGTTTGATTGAAGTAACCAAGCAGATCGGTGGCGCCAATCGGAATTCCACCGGCCGTAACGGGAGCTTGTTGCATAAGTGACGGCGGGGACGACGCCCAGTACGTTTTTGTTCCGATCAGCGCCGGGTTCCTAAAAATGAGGTCTCCCAACCATGCCGCCGTCACCGATTCGATTTCACCTAAAAGTGACGAGGTGTAAGGAATCAATTTTGGCGAACTAAACGAGCCATAGGTGCGTTCGAAGTAGCGAATGTCTTCGGCCGTCAAAACCTTCTGATAGCCGCGTGCGGCGCGGTCGATCAACGGAGAGTATTCGTCGAAACTGCGAATCGGCACGCGCGACTGAAAGTCCGCGATCGAGCGAATTTGATCGAACCCGTGGCGACGGCCGAACTCGCATTCTGTGTTGCGGTTTACGATATCCCTTAAACGCAGTTCCGATGCTTTCTCGGGCGCCTTGAGCCTCTGCAAGAACTTGTGTCTTGGCTGAATCAAGGTCGCCGCGTAAGCCGTTTGAAGGGTCGTTTGCGCAAACTTCTTTAACATCAACACTCTTTTCTAGACGTCTTCCGCCGGAGCAAAACCGCGGCGAAGTGTGTTTTCCGTGATCACGCGTGGCTCCATGTATTCGAGCAGGTAGCCTGGCCCGCCTGTCTTGGAACCGATACCCGAGAGCTTGAAGCCGCCAAAAGGATGACGATCCACCATGGCGCCCGTGCAAACGCGGTTGATGTATAGGTTGCCGACCTCGACGGATTGCTTCACGTACTCGATATTCGCCGGGCTTCGCGAATACAGGCCGCCGGTAAGACCGTATTCAACATCGTTCACGATCTCGACGGCCTCTTGAATCGTCTTCGCTTTGAGAATCGCAAGGACCGGTCCAAAAACCTCTTCTTGGGCGATTTGGTGATGCGGTTTCACGTCGGTGAAAATCGTCGGTGGAACAAAGAAGCCAGGCGTATCGCCAGCGGCCGGGGCCGGAGCTTCGCCTTGGTAGGCGAGTGTCGCCTCGGACTTCGCTTTTTCGATCATCCCGAGAATGCGAGTCTGTGCGTCTCGGTCGATGACAGGGCCGACATAGGTGTCGGCGACAAGCGCGTCTGAGACTTTCACTGTTTTCGCCGCTTCAAGAAGACGGCCGATGAAACGATCATAAATTTCTTCAAGAACAACGACCCGACCTGCGGCCGAACACTTTTGCCCGCTGAAGCCGAAGGCGGAATAGAGAACGCCGCCGATCGCCTCGTCGAGATCTGCGTCGCTATCGATGATGATCGCATTTTTACCGCCGAGTTCGGCGATCACTTTTTTCATGTGCCGCTGTCCGGGGTGAACAACCGCCGCTTGCTTGAGAATGTGAAGACCGACCGGCTTTGAGCCGGTGAACGCGATCATCGAAGTGAGCGGTGAGCCGGTCAACGTATCGCCGATCTCTTCGCCGATGCCGTGAACGAGGTTCACGACTCCGTTGGGAATTCCCGCTTCACGGAGAGCGCGCATGAGCCATGAGCCGATCACGGGCGTCTGCTCAGCGGGTTTCATGACGACTGTGTTGCCCGTAACCGCCGCGGCCGCGACCATCCCGCAGAGAATCGCGAGTGGGAAGTTCCAAGGAGCGATCACGGCGACGACGCCGCGAGGCTTATGATGGTAGAAGCTCGTTTCGCCGGGAACGCCCCCGACTTTTTGCCCGAGAGCGACTTTGCGCATGTCGCGCGCGTAGTAGCGACAGAAATCGATGGCTTCGGCGATATCGCCGTCGGCCTCTTCCCAGGGCTTTCCCGCTTCGAGAATTTCAAGAGCCGTCCACTCCAGGCGGTCGCGTTCAAGAATGTCCGCGAGTTTGTCGATCATCGCGGCTCGTTCTCCGGCCTCGCGTCGACTCCAGGTCTTAAACGACTCTTTAGCTGTTTTGAGAGCGTCTTCGGCGTCTTGAGGAGAGCAGAGATGGACGCGACCGATCACTTGGTTCGGACGAGACGGATTCACGCTTTCAAGAAAACGTTCCGTGCGAACGTCTTTGCCGCCGATGATCGACGGCCACTCCGCTCCCAACGAGGCTTGCACTTTAGAAAGAGCGCTCATGAGTTTGTCGCGGTTTCCGTGGAGCGCGAAATCGACAAGCGGGAGATTGCGGAACTTTGGCTCCGCGCCCGCGGCACGAGGCTTTTCGAGGTCGTAAGGGTTGCTCGTCGAGGGAATCAAACCTTCGGCAGGGTCTTTCAAAAGCTGCTCGGTTGCGACGCCGTCTGCGAACTTTGAGCGAAGGAACGATTCATTGGACGTGTTTTCCAAAAGACGACGCACGAGGTATGCCATGCCCGGAATAAGCTCGCCGACCGGAGCGTACTCACGTAGGCGATATCCTTGTTTTACAAGGGATCGTTTAAAGCCGTCGGCCATTCCGTAGAGCATCTGAATTTCGAAAGAGCGTGGATCAACCCCAAGACGTTCTGCGGCCGCGATGGTCGCAGCGATGGTGCGCACGTTGTGCGATCCGACCGCGAGACGAATGGACTGCTCGGCCTCAAGAAGCATGATCGCGCAGCGCTCGTAGTTCGCGTCGGATTCTTTTTTGATCGTGTAAACAGGAACGGGCCAACCCATTTGCTGCGCGAAAACGGTTTCGAAATCCCAGTACGCGCCTTTAACGAGGCGAATTGTGAACGGAACGCCGCGGGCTTTCGCGAACGCGATGAGATTCTTGACGTCTTCGGCGGAGTCGCGAAGGTAGGCTTGAATCACGCAACCCCAGTGCGGATAGGTTTTGAACTCATCTTCAAGCAAGAGTTCTTTAAAGATCTCGAGCGTGAAATCTTTAAGCTCGTACTGTTCCATGTCGAGGTTGATAAACACGCCCCGCTCCATGGCCATACGGAAGATCGGACGCACGCGCTCTTTGAGACGAGCTTTGGATTTCTCCCAGGCCTTGAGGTCGATTTCCGCGTCGAGTGACGAAAGCTTTACGGATACATTCACGCGCGGAATCGGCCCTTTGTGGTCTTCGTCGATTTGCGGAATATGCTCCCAAGTCGCCGCGTCCTTTGCGAGCCAAGAGACGAGTTCGAGATACTTGTTCAAGTAATCCTGGGATTCAACTTGCGAGAGGCTCGCTTCGCCGAGAATATCGACGGTGAACCCGATTTTTTGTTTGCGCGCTTTCTTGAGAACGCTCAGCGCTTCTTGCGGGGTCTCGCCTGTGATGAACATCTTTGCCATCGACGTGACGTTCTTTTTGATCGCGCCCGCCATGAGGCCGGGAGCGAGCGAACCGAGGCCGAGTCCGACGTTGAAAACCTTTGGCAATTCGTCGCCGCCTTCCGCGAAATATTCTTTAAGGTGGCGGGCGACTTCGGAACCGGAGTTGAGGTAAGGGAGAACATCGACGAAGCGGAACATCTGCGTTTTAAAGCTTTCGTTCTTCATCGACCAATCCATGATTTCGCCGTACCAGAAGTTGCGACTGAAGAGAGACGGGCCGCTCTCGTCGGCCTTCGTGAAAATT
>JAVFAU010000226.1:0-4266 GCA_034002335.1 Bdellovibrionales bacterium
AACCGCCCTCTCTCACGAAGGACACGATCACGATGCACCAGGTCTCGTACTAGCGCCTCGCGGGGGCGACATTCGCTCCCTCGAAGAACTCCATGTCGAAGTGCTGACACAAGGAAAAGACATCAAGATCTACCTCTATTCGCAAGACCTCAAACCTCTCGACACCAGTCGGAGCGTACAGATCAGCGCTACCGCCGAAATCCCAGCTCGCCGTGGCGCCAAAGCAAAACCCGAAGTGCTTAAAATGAAGAGCGAAGGCGGCGGTTTATATACAACGTCGTTTGACGCCAAAAGCGCGCATCGCTTCATCCTCAACCTCAAAATCATCGACTCGAAAACAAAACACGACGACACTCTCACCTTCAGCATCGAAGCCAAACGGTAAGACCCATGAGAACACACGCCATTCTTTCTCTTCTACTCCTGGCATCTCCCTCGCCCCTCTTCGCACAGGAGGCGTCGAACACGCCGTCCAAAGGCGCGACAACCGCCAAGAGCATCACGGTCCAGTTTGATGACATTCCAAAACTCATCGAATCAAAAAACGGGCGCATCGTCGCCTCGCGCCTCGAGATCGAAGCCAGCCGCAAACAAGAAGGCCATCTCGCCCGCTCTTTCTTACCGGCCGTCGAAATAAGCGGCGCCATCGAGACCTTTAAACTCGGCGACCGCCCATCAGCTACACAACCAACCTATGGAGCCGAGCTTTCAGTTCCACTATTCAATGCCTTTCAAGATTCCCTTGAAGAGCAACGAAGAAAAGCTACGACTCTCGAAAAAGAAGCGTCCTCAAAGGTGCTTTACTCGACCGAGATCGCCACGGCTCGCGCGTCCTACTGGAACCTTCTGCACGCTCGCAAACTTTCCGATCTTTTGCGCGGCGCCCTTCGAATCAACGAAAACAACATGAGAGCCGCCGAACGCCGTATTAAATCCGGTGTCGCGACCGAAACCGACCGACTCGAGTTCGAAATGCGCAGTGTGAATCTCGAGCGCGACCTCGCATCGACACTCATCGAAATCACTCGCCATCAACGAACACTCGCCATCGCTCTTGGTCTCGATATCGACAGCAACATTTCAACGAACTCGACACTCGACCATCAACACGATTGGAAAAAGGAACTGGCCCACAACGAGGCCGAGCACGAGTTTCAAGTACAAGAGTTGATCGCGCGCAAAAACGAAACCGAGGCGATCGCCAAGCAAGAAGCCAGAAAGCCACTCCCAAGAGTCGAGGCCTTCGCAGGCTTCAATCACTTCAACGAACGCGGAAGCGATCACGCCAATAGCGACGGCTACAACGAGTCTGTCGTCGGCCTACGGGTAAAAATGAATATCGGTGATTTCTGGGAATCAAACGCGAAACGCCAAGCCGCGAATATCCAAACGAGCGCCCTTCAATCACGTATCCATTACGAGCGCCAAGAAATCGAATCTCACATCATCTCGGAGATGAACGAACTCTCATTCCTTCACTCACAGGTGCATGCGGCGGAAGAAAACATCAAACGAGCAAACCGCTACTACACGCTCACGCAGGCCGAATACGCCCGCGGAGTTAAAAACTCGCCCGACGTTGTCGGCGCAAGCGACCGACTCCTCGACACTCAAATCAAAGGACTCACGATTCTACGAGACTTCCAGATCGCACGCTCTCATGTGCTTTCAAAGACCGGCCGCTAGAAGCATCCTCACTCAGCCACTCCGTACTGCAAAAACAAAAAAGCTCTGGGAAATCCCAGAGCTTTTTTATTACCTGCCGACCCTGCCGACACGTGTCTTTCGCTTACGCGTCCGACGCTTGAGCCGCAGTTTCTGCTGTTTCAGCCGCTGCCGCCGAGTTATCAACAAGTCCGACCATTTCAGACGTCAAACGAGCTGCTTTACCGCGAAGTTCACGAAGGAAGTAAAGTTTCGCGCGACGGACTTTACCGTGAGCGATAACTTCAACGCGATCAACCGATGGGCTACGGAACGGGAACGTACGCTCAACGCCAACACCCGCAGAGATCTTGCGAACTGTGAACGAACGAGTCGCGCCCTTGCCTTGAATCTTAATGCAAACGCCTTTGTACAACTGGATACGCTCTTTATCGCCTTCGCGAACTTTCACGTAAACACCAACTGTGTCACCAGCGCTGAACTCGCCGATCTTCGTGTTTTCAGAGACTTTTTTAGCCGCTACGCGACGAACCAAGTCCGTTTCGCCAGCTGGGTTAGTTTTTTTCGACGCTTTCGCAACACGAGCTTTCGGAGCTGCTTTTTTCGCCGCTGTTTTTCCTGATTTTGTCGCTGATTTCGCCGCTGCCTTCTTCGCCATAACCTGTACCGCCTCTATATTTAACGAGGGCGTGAACCTACCACGCCCCGCGCAAGCGGTCAAGAATGATGCTGACCGCAGATCGAACTGAAAGATGTCGATAGTCGTCCGGAGGAGTACCGCGAATAGGCTCCAAGAGCAAATCACATCCCCTCATAAACTCGTCTGTAAGCCCAAATCCCGTCCCGAATATCAAAAATAGTCGGTCTTCCGCGCCAGATGCCTCTATTTTAGCCCTCATCTCGCGGTAACTGACCATCGGAACGCCATCGAGAGCCCGAGCATGCGTAGAAACCACCAAAGGACGATCTTCCCGTCCCTCCCGCTGATTCCAATCCGCGATGGCCGCCTCGAGACTCTCAGCCGCCTCCACCATTGTGAGCGCCGTCTTACGCATGGGATTGTAGCGAGCCCCCTCGCCAAGGCGCCAGTGATCGAGCATGCGATACACAAAGGACCTCTGATCCTGCATGGGGTGAATCACGTAGTAGCGATCGATCCCAAAAACGCGGCAGGCCCGCGCAATATCGTGAACATCGAGATTCGTGATGTTTGTTGCGACCACTCTCTTATGTCGATCGCGAATCGGGTAATGAACCAAACCGAGAGCGATTTTCACGACGGCTCCTTCGTCTGAACCAAGCGACTTAACTGCACTTTCACCTGGTCCAGAAGCACCAAAATCTCCTGAGCCGCAGAAGCCTTTACGGAGGCACTTTTCGAAGCCTTCACGGCCTTATGAGCACGTTGCTCGATCGCGAGAAGCTTTTCTACAATCGAGTCTCGCTCGGCGACCGAAGAGGCGCTGAGCAAATCGGGCCGACGTTCGAGCGTCGTTCTTAACCCCTCGGCGAATTTCCAATCATCAATCACTGCCGGATCGCCGCTTAAAAGCGCCGTCGGCACATCTCGGCCTCGCCACTCGCGCGGGCGCGTATATTGCGCGCTTTCAAGCAGTCCATTGGAAAAGCTATCGTTTTCCGAAGACGCTTGGTTTCCCAAAACTCCAGGGACATGACGAAGAATCGCGTCGATCATGATCGCGGCGGGAAGCTCTCCACCGCTTACAACGTAGTCGCCGACTGAAACCTCATCGTCACAAAACTCTTCAATAAATCGTTCGTCGACACCGGCGTAACGGCTTGCGATCAAGACCAACTCTGTATCACCCGCGGCGAGTGTCTGCGCGAGATCGCGCGCCAGACGATCATCAAATTTGCGCCCACGAGGCGAAAGATGGATCACACGCAAAGGCACGGCTCTTGTCCGAACTTTCTCAACCGACCGCGCCAACGTTTCGGCTAGCATCAACATACCGTCGCTACCGCCAAACACCCGATCATCGACCGTATGATGAACATCCGACGTAAACTCTCTTGGATTCACCAAATCTAGCTGCCAGACGCCGTCTTTGAGCGCCTGTCCAATGACCCCATGAGCGACGGCCGAGCGAACCAAGTCCGGCATAAGCGTTACAACATGAATTGCAATCGGCCGCTGGGACATCTTTAACGCTCGTCCTCGTCTGCATCCGTATCGTCTTCAAAGTCGTCTTCGAAATCATCGTTCGATTCGTCTGAATCGTCCGATTCGTCCGAATCCTCGGCGCCACCATCATCGTCATAGCCTTCGTTATCAAGTCCAAGCTGGACTTCGATTAACCCTGGCGGAAGCTCCACGAAAAGCCGTTCTTCCTCTTCATCGACATCAACCACGATCTCTTCGACAAACGGGATCTCAATCTGATCTCCCGTCTTCACGCCTTCACGCGCGCCTTCAAAAAGTGAGACCACAAGAAGGTCTTGAGCGCCGTTGTTTGAAAAGCCAACGATCTTTCCGATATCAAGCACGTCCGCATCGACAGCTTCGTCATCGTCTTCGTCAGAACCCTCTGCGCCATCGCGATACTCAAGAATCTCCGATACAGTGAATCCTTCGACTTC
>JAVFAU010000227.1:0-4243 GCA_034002335.1 Bdellovibrionales bacterium
GCTGTGGCCGCGGGGTACGCGGCGCGAATCGCCACCTCTTTGAAGAACGAATTCTTTTAGAAGAGAGACGGTTCTTAAACTCTCACCGTGAGCGAAGAACTCCAGCCCGAGTCCCGAGGTGGGCGCTTGAACCCCGACTCGATTGTTTTCGATCCACGCCCATCCTTTGCCGAGGCCCAGCGTCGTGAAGCGGCCATCGATGTCCACCATGAAAGGCGTCGTTTGAAGCTGATCGTTCCAATCGAGTCCAACTTGTATCGAGTACTTCGTGTTCTCAAGAATGAACGGAGATTCCGGGGTCAGCAGTAGGGCCCCTGAGATGAGGCGGCCGGATTCATCGAAAACAAGACCACGCTCTTTTGCGCCCGGAAATCCGTCAGGGTTTGTAACTCGAAGATCACCATAGGGAGACTTCCAGATAAAGAAAGAGGGAAGGTCTCCTAGATCGTGCCCCCAACCGTTCGGGCGCAGGCTTTTGATGCTGACCGTGATATGAAGCTTTCTGACTTGCCCTGATTCATGGAACTCGACGGGTTCCGAAGACTGTACGCCGACCCACTGGCCATGCAGGTTAAAAACTGCCCCCGGCATTGGGGTGGCGGACTTGAGAGTGCCCGAGGGATAGCGTCGCACGTGTTTATTGCGATCGTAAGGGAGTCCATTTTCTTCGAGATATGTGAAGCCCGCTCGGGCGGCGAGGTTGAGCCACTCTTGCGGGCCGACGCTGGCCCATTCGCGCGCCCCAAGAAGAGACGTGATGTAGCGGGTGTTGAGGGACGTCTCTTGTTTGAGTTCCCGATAAACCAACTCATGCACAATGAGGCCTGCTCGGTCATCTTGCGCAAGCTCGTCCCAGATTTCTTCGTCAATCACGTAGCGTGGATCGAGAGGAAACTCGGGTTCCCGTTGATTCACCACGGGCTCAGCGCCGCAGTTTTTCGGGATGGCGATGGGGATGGCGTCGCCGATGTCGGCGAGTTGGACGTCTTTCAAGAATCGCGTCTCTTTAAAAAAAGTGGCAAACTGAAGTCGATATGTTTGGGCTCGAAAAGGTGAAACCTGCTCGAGTCGCTGAAGCATGATTTCGACTTTCTGTTCGAGACTGGCCGTTGGCTCTCCGAGTTCGACAGAGAGTCCTCGCAAAATTCGACCTTCATAAAAATCAAGCAATTCGGCTTTAGAAATGGAGCCATCTTGATTTCGGCAAACGACGGCGTAACCGCCGTTGCCTTTATAGGTCCACGCATTCGCGAAGCTGCCGATCAGGCATGGGAACAACAAAGTTAAAGCGGCGGTGAGTTTTTTAGTCATTTTGATTCCTGTCGGTTCTCGCACTGTTTTCCGCTGAGATGGTTAAGGGGAACATTTGAAGTCCGATTTGATAAACCTCACCTTTACGCCTGCGGCTTTGGGTCGAGTCCTTCTCGAGGTACTCCGCTAGGTTCATCAAGAAACTTTGAATCATCTTTTTCGCGTCGGGAAGCCGCTCTGGGTTGAGCGTCAGAGTGAGAGAGGAGTATTGCCTGAGCGAGATCGGCGTCGTTTCAAGTCGGTTTTTTGCGAGCTCAAGCTCGGCGATATGGGCATCGCGTAGGGCTTGCGACGAAATATCGTCTGTGGTGGTGTAGTTGATGTCGGAGCGAACCCACTCGCCTTGCTGGCGTCGGACCGTTTTTGACGACTTCAAGTTTGCGATGACTTGCGAGGCTCGCTTGGTTGTAAGGCCGAGTCGTTTTGCGATCCACCTTGCATCGAGGCGAAACTCCTCGAGGTCCATCAACGAAAGTACGGCCGCGTGTTCCCACTCGGCAATCAGCGTGTATTGCTTCCATAAGTCGAGATAGCGGTTTCTGCTTGTTAGCAGTTCCTGGCTATAGGAAAGCTGCCCGCCGTTCTTCTTTTGAAATCGCAGCAGGGCGCCGCTCTCGACAAAGAGGCGTCGTTCCGCGCCTTTGAGTTGAAGCTTTTCGGCAACTAACAAAGCTGATTTCACCGGAAGACTTCGCTTGCCGCTCATCACGCCCGAAAGCGTTCCCGGATGCAGGCCGAGGCGATTCGCATACGCTCTGAGCGAATACTTTCGATGACGAGTATGTGCCCGGTTGAATTCGATCTTAAGTCGAATCTGTTGATAGCTCTGATCTTCGTTGTACTCCTCATGAGAGTGTGTCGAGCTGGCCATTAAACTGTCCTCGTCGATGTTTCTTTCGTTTGCGAAAGACCTATGATGCAAACTTTGCGACAGTTTGTACGCGGATGTCGTGCTTTGTACACTGTTTCTTACTGAAAATGTTCCTTATGGCCTTCTCGGATTGCCCACTCGCAATAGATTCGTCCTTTGCCACACAGAATGCGACAGGGCTTGCATTCCCTGCGCTGGGTGTGGTTCGCCCCGTCAATGAGGCTGAAGTCACGGCGCTCGTGCGATATGCGCGAGAAGAAAAGATCGCTTTGTATCCCATCAGCACCGGTCGCAATTGGGGGTACGGAAGTGCCTCTGCGATGCGAGATCGATGTTTGATTGTAGATCTCGGCCAGATGCGGGCCATTCGGCAGTGGAATCCTGAAACCGGAATCATCACGCTCGAGCCGGGCGTGAGTCAGAGCATGCTCTATGAGTTTCTTCAAAGCCATGGCGGTGAATATCTAGTTCCAACGACAGGTGCGGGGCCGAACTGCAGTATCGTGGGGAACGCGCTCGAACGTGGGTTCGGCATTACGCCGTATTGCGATCACTTTGGCGCCGTTATGAGTCTGCGCGCGGTCCTGCCAAACGGTAAGCTGTACACGTCGATGTTCCAAGAACACTTACCGCCGGGAGTTCAGCAAAGTTTCAAATGGGGAGTGGGGCCGTATCTGGACGGCCTGTTTTCTCAAGGCGGATTCGGCATCGTGACAGAGATGACGCTCTCTTTGGCGCCAAAGCCTGAAGCGTTCGAGGCCTTCTTCTTTTCGCTTCGTTCGGCGTCCGATATTACCGCTGCGGTTGAGATCGTTCGATCCATTCTTAAGGAATACGGTGCGCTGGTCGGGGGAATCAACTTGATGAACGACCTCCGAGTGCTTTCGATGGTTGCTTCGACCAGCGAGACGGAGATCCCTCGTTCGAGGGCGCTGACGATGGACGAGTTAAACGCTTTAAAGGACAAGCAGGGCGTCGCTCCGTGGACAGGAATGGGTACGTTGTATGGAACGGCGGAGACGGTGAGGGCCGCCCGCAAAGCCCTAAGGCGGCGCCTAAAAAAGCGCTTTTCTCGCGTGATTTTTTTGAACGAAGCGTTTGTGAAGCGAATTAAGGCGATCGCGAAGTTTGTTCCGCACGTTCGTAAAACGGCGCTTTATGCACACCTGCTCAAGGCAGAGACGAGTCTCAAGATATTGTCGGGAGTTCCCTCGCAGACGGCGCTCCCTCTGGCTTTCTGGAGGTCCGGAGGCATTTCAGCCGAGGCGGCCTCTATCGAGATCGACCAGCCTGAGGTTGGTCTTCTTTGGTATTCGCCAATCATACCTCTTGAGTCGTCGACGACGGTCGAAGTCGCCGAGATGATTCGGAGAGTTTGTCGGCGTTACGAGATCGATCCGCTCACGACGCTCACGGCGTTTCATCACACGTGTTTCGATTGCACGGTGCCTCTGATCTTTGATCGACGAGATGCCGAATCTGTACGTCGGGCGCATGACTGCTACGCGGAGCTTGTCGCCGAGGGAAGAAAACTCGGAGCGGCTCCGTATCGTACCGGCATCCAGGGGCTTGATTTAACGATGGCCGAGAAGTCCGTCGCGGCCGAGTGGATTGAAGACATGAAGGCGCTAACCGATCCGGATCGGATCGTAGCGCCTCGTCGATATTCTTTGCGTTAGACTATCTTGCGGGATGGAAGAGGAGTTCACAGCGGCCACCACGTGCAGCGGCCGCGCGCGGTGCTTCGTTTGCCTTCTGAGTGGCGGCGACCGCCGCGGTTGGTGCTTTCGCTGCTTTCGTGATCGCCATGCCTGGTGAAAGATCAACCTTGGCTAGAGCCTCGGCCGTACGTTGTGCGCGAATGATATCGGGGTCAGCAACGGTCGACGGTTGTTTCGCGAAGCTGTAGAACTCGAAATCTCGTACGTTCTTTGGCGGTGTCTCCTTCTTGATGCGAGTCTCGAACTCGGCCACACGCTCTTTCACGACATCCAACTCTTCCGGGTAAACAATATGGTTCCGACGTGTTTGATACAGCCGTTCGAGCGCCTCGCCCTCGAC
>JAVFAU010000228.1:0-4237 GCA_034002335.1 Bdellovibrionales bacterium
GAATACGCTGTTTCCGTTAAATATCTTTTTGGAGTCGATGGAAGAGCTTGTTCATGCGCAGGCCGGAGCGGGCGTGATGTCGGATGCGATGGTGGACGACTGGTTGAAAAGAAGCTGGGAGGCGCACGCGTCTCGTGCGGAGATGCGCGAGAAGGCCAATCAGTTTTCTGGTCCCGATCATCGTTTTATCAAATTTATCAATCGTAAGCTGATTACCGTTCCGGTTGGCGAGGGCGCGAACGTTCGTATGTTTAAGTTCTTCTACCCGTTCGAAATTCAAATCATGGACGAAGCGACGTGGCTTGCGAATAAGGAAGGGCCGACAGCTCACGAGCAGTACAAAGAACGGCAGCGGCGGCGCGCTCGAGAGCGTATCTTCGGCGCCACGGCTCATGAGGTTCTTTAGGGTTGAGTTTATGATGAAAGTCTTCGTTTTCACCTACACATTGTTGCGTGCGCTTCTCTCACTCGTGCTTGTCCCGTACTGGACGGTCGTTCATGGTGTGGCTGTCTTGTACAATGGTTCGAAGGGGAATCAGCAGGCGGTGACCTGGCACATGTCGCGTTGGTGTCAAAAGCTTCTTCGGTATTTTGGCGTCGATGTGAAGATGGAAGGTTTTGAGAAGCTGCCACGTCAGGGCGGCGGTGTGTTGGCGTTTAATCATCAAAGTCATTTTGATATTCCGGCGGTGATGGCGTCTGCGGACCGAGTGATCCGTTATGGAGCGAAAGCGGAACTTTTTAAAATCCCTCTTTTCGGTGCCGCGATTCGCATGTCAGGATGTCTGCCGATCGCGCGCCAGAACCGCACGGCAGTTTTTCGTATATATGAAGAAGCTTCGAATCGTTTTCGTGAGGGCGTGATATTCGCCCTCGCGCCAGAGGGAACGAGACAGGCGAAGCCTGAAATCGGTCCATTTAAAAAAGGCCCATTCTTTTTTGCCGCCAATAGTGGGGTGCCGATCGTGCCAGTCGTCATAGAAGGCGCGGATCGAGTTTTGCCAAAAGGGCAGTTGCTTCCGAATATCGGGCATCTTCGTCAGACCATTCAGGTGCGTGTGCTTGATCCGGTTTGGCCCAACCGCCGCCCGACAATCGGGCCGGACGGTTCACCGACGGTTCCAAACGAGACGATCACTCTTCTGCTTGAAGAGACTCGGGCGCAGATGGTGCGGGCGTTTGCAGACCTCAAGGCTCAGCGGAACCGCTGAACTGGCAATAGCGATAGGGGTATAGCTTGATGGCGGAGACTCTGGCCGAGATTCTCTTTTTCTCCTCAGTCGTGATGGCCTTCGTTTGTAATTTTTGACGAGGTCGCCGCGCGATTTAAATGAAAGACGCTTGGCTTGGTCTAAGGTTCGGTCATCTTGGGTTGTGTACGCCACGAGATCTATCTGCGCTTCGCTAGATTTTTTAAGTGGGGCGTTGGTTTGTGTTTAGCCTGAGCTTCGAATGAGGCTGTCGGTATAGAGGATACGTCGCGCCTCGGCCCGCGTGAAGCCGCGGCCTTCGAGTTGGTTGATTCTCACATAGTCGCGCATCGTAAGAAGTGCCCGAAAGCTCTCGATGACGCGCGTGAAAGGTCGATAATCCCAGAACGCTTCTTTTTTCTCATTTTTTGTTTGAGCCGTAGGCTTTTGCCAGCGTGACCGGCCGGTGACGGCCATCGAGATCGCGCTTGTGATGGCGCGAATGAACGGCGCGTAGGTAAAGCGATTCATAAGCTTCATGTGAATGTGAAGGTGGTTTCCGACATTTGCCATCGAAAGAATAAACACGCCATTTTTGCCCGCGAAATGATGGATGATTTCTCGAATGCGCCGAGCGTTACGCGCATGCCGAAACGACCACGCGCCCTTGGCTTTTGAAGATCGAAGCACAAGATGCATGGTTTGTTTGACAGCAAGCGGCCTCGCTCCGGCGCGCCCCGCACGCGTGTTGCGAAGTTCCCCGCCGTACGCACTTTTCTGTTTTTTAAGAAGCGTGAGTTGCGGATGGTGCGAGTGTTTGAGTGAGCGTGTGGGCGAGATTTTGTTTCGGGTCGAGTTTCCTGCCATGTTTTTGGTTGTATCTCCGAATGTTGATACGACTCCCTCTCGGCGGGAGCTTTCGATCCTGTTTCCGCCTGGACCGTTTCTGTCAGGATGTTTGGGTGCATTCGGTTTTCTACGCTTCATTCGGTGTGAAAGTATGTGACCGAAGGTATAAAGTCAACCGAAAGAGGATGTGATTTGGACGATTGGTAGAGGTAGAGGTAGAGGTAGAGGTAGAGGTAGAGGTAGAGGTAGAGGTAGAGGTAGAGGTAGAGGTATGCGTGGGCGTGGACGGTTGGGATGGAAATAGGCAAGAAAGGGAGTTTGCTAGCCTGGCTCAGCACATCTTAAAGCCGGATGAGTGAATACAACTGTCACGATGTCTTTGAGTGATGCCTTGAGTGATGCCGCTGTTTTTTTGCGAAAAGCCAATCCTATTGGCGTCTGCGGAAGCCGGGTGTGAAATCACAGCGAGCTAGAACGTGAACCAGGGAGCGACCAGCTTTGGCCGCGGTCCTTGGTGAGAATGCGGAGCGGTTTTCCGTGTCCGACATCCATGAGGAGTTGGAGTGTAAGACCTTCGCCGTCAAGCGCTTTGAGTTTGGAGAGACGCAACTGCGCAGGCGGTTTGCCTGTTTCTCGTTTTAAAGTTTCAACAAGGCGGTCCCAGCGAATCCATTGTTCAAAGTTTTCACCGTTGTCGGTGGATAGGTAGGGGCCGACAAACAAATGGCCATTGTTGGCGACCGAGAGTGGATAATTTTTGTCGCCGAATTTTGAAATGAGCGACCACTCTTTGCCGTCTCGGCTCATGAATATTCCTTGGGCGCTGGCGAATCGAAGGCCTGGAACCGCGCGACTTCTCGCGGTGTCATACACGCGGCGAGATCTCAAATCTTGAGATGTCAGTTTCACCGGAGGAATGAAGCCTGGGTCGTCGAGGTGATCATCTGTAATCGGCCACCAGAGCCATCCGTGTTGCGGGGCGCGTATCTTTCCCCAGCGCAAATAGCGCGAACCGATAATGGTGAGTCGTTCCGTTCCGTCGAGTGTTTGCACGACGTTGGCGTTTGGCATTGGAGCGGATCGCAGTTCGAGGCCTTGAAGGGTTGCGCGGACGCTTCCGAATTTTTCTTGCTCGCTCGAAGCCAAGTCTTCCGCGAGCCAAACTTTAGATCGTTCGATCCAGGCCGTACTCTTGTTGACTTGAATCTCGAGCCATTGGCCGGATTCACCGTTGACGGTTTTAAGTACGGAGATTTGTTTGAAGGCGTCTATGCGATCAATTGGTCTAAGCGTTGAGTTTGGACCAGGAAAAAGCTGTGAGGGAACGAAGGTTAGACCGCGTTCGATTTGGTTTCCCGGATCTCGAGCGAGGGCTTCGTTGAGTACCCATGAATCTCGCGGGCGATTGCTGTTAAGGGCTTCGTCGCCAAGCGAACGTATGCGTGTCCATGAACCGCGAATTTCGAGAATCACGACTTGTGTGTCTTTGGCTATGCGCTTTCCGCTCAAAGCATCGAGAGCCGGAGCCGTACGATCGGGTTCCTCGCGCACCGTGCGCGCGATGGCGGAAAGTTTGAGACCCGTGAGCGCATGGTCTTCTGGTATCCAACCGTACTTGCCGTCGAAGGTGACGCGAAACCATCGTTGAATTTGATTTTCGGTCGTGCGCGTCTCAAGCCAGTCTCGCTTAAAGCCGCTCGAAGGAAAGCGACTGTCCGGTCTGAGAAAGGCGGGTGTGTCGATCGATTGCGAAGCTGTTTGTGCCATCGAGGGAATCGGTGCGAATACCGAGAGAACGGTAGCGACGATCGGCGCAACGACACCGATGTGTATGACGACTAGAAATGGGCGAGCTAAGAACTTCGACATTTACCGATATAGTTTCACTCGTTAGTCTCGAAAGTGATGGGTTTGATGCAGAGAGTTCAGGCTCTTTTTAGTGTTTTCTGTCCCTTGGTCGAGCTGCTGTTCCGAGAGCGGGCGGCTTTTTCGATGCGCAAGGTGACCCTCGTTTCGGCCGTGTTGATGATGTTCGCGCCACACGACGTGTGTGCGAATACGTTTATGGCGCCGCTTTCGGAACGGTGGGGCGAATACCAATGGCTTTCGCCGTATGTCGAAGGCGGTTTCTACTATAACGAATCCAAAGAGGGCGCGTTTCATCTGGGAGCGGCGAGTTTTGGCGGGCGTTGGTCGGG
>JAVFAU010000229.1:0-4235 GCA_034002335.1 Bdellovibrionales bacterium
ACCAGGTCTAGGAGCATTTTCAATTGTAGCGTCGTTTTGCCTAGGGAAAGTTTCCTTTTTTTCCCTTTCACATCCGATGAAGGTCGAGGTTCTGTGTGGTCGCCGGCCTTGTTTAACATGTGATTTCCATATCTTGTGATTTGAGGGAGCAGGGTGTTCCTTGAGTTGGGGATAAAAATCCCAAGTGCGGATCTTGTAGTTCCAGAAAGGGACCACTAACACTCGGCGTAACCTAATTCCTTAAGGAGGGACTTAATGAAGAAACAAATCACGACTCTTGCGGCTATGGTGCTTGCGTCGAACGTAGCAATGGCTGGATCTCTTGGACAAGTTAGCAATCTTTCGGCTGATTCGATCAAATCGATCGTTCAAGCTTCTGAGATTCTTGGACAAGGTTCGGTTAATTTCTCAAAAGGTGGCGTAGAGCTTTCTAAGGCATCTTTCGCTAAGACACTTGCTGTTTCTGGCGATGCGGTTCAATCGTCGAAGAACGGTCTTTCAGCTGCTGCCGCTTTCTCGGTAAAGTCAGTTGAGTTCGTTTCTGCGAAGTCCGCTGCTGCTGGAAAATCTTCGGTTCGCATCGTTCGCGTCACTCTTGAAGCTATCAAGAACGGTACTGTTGTTGCTGCTGAGTTCGCATACGATACAGGTAAAGAAGTAGGTTCGGCTTCTTACCAAGCTTCTAAAACTCTTTTCAAAGTCGGTTCGAACGTTGTTGTTGCAACATCGAATGCAGGTGTTGTGATCGTCACAGAGGGCATCAACGGATCTCAGCAGATCCTTTCTGGCCACATCTCTGGCGGATCGACAACGCTTGTCGCGTCTTTTGGAAAAGCAGCGAAAACATTCGGTTCAGAAGTTGTTCGCGATCTTGACGTACAACCGTCGGCTCAAGCGACTGGCTACGAGAACTAAGAATTGGGTTTGTAAGGGGGCGACCGTTCGGGCCGTCCCCTTGTTTGTTTGCGAAGTCTTGTTGCGAAATACTAATGCGAACTAATGCGAAACATTAGGAGGCCACATGGGCCATAAACCGTTGTTGCACACACTTCTCGCTTCCTCTCTAACTGCGTTTATCTTTTTCTTCTCGACGCAGGCGCATGCGGGTGAATGTAAAATTAAAGATCCAGAAGAAGCGATGCTTTTGGACGCCGTTCGCATGACGGTCATTTTTGATCTTCAAATGTCGAAGATCGCCGATGAATACAAAAAAGAAACAGGCAAAGACCTGAAGGTGGCTTTTGTTGCTCGCGCGGGTCAGGATCTGCGCAACCTCAAAGTCCTGCATGATACAGATTCAAGCGGTCGTTACATGACACAAGCCCGCATGGTCGAGACGGCACGTCAGAGCACGATGCCGATTGGCGATGGAATGATGATTGATGATGCCTCTGTAAAGAGGACCATCGAAAGCATGTACTGGGATAAACAGAAAAAGGTCGTTTACTCCCATGTTGGAATCGCTCTGTGGAATCATCCGCATGGCCGCGATTCAGAGGACAGTTCGATTCGTAATTGGTGGTTCCGTCATTTGCTTCGTCCTTGCGCGGACCCGAACGCAAAAGAAGAGCGCGATTACAACGTTCCGCTTCTTTGGGACGAGGGTCCTGGTCGCTTCTTTGCGGATGATCCGTTTGAGCTTCGCGCTCAAATTTTGATCCCGACTCCGGAGCTTCAGGATCAGCTTGAGAAAATGACCCTGACAAATAAAACGGCGCTCGCGTTTAACGGCAAGTTCTACAACGCGGTCGCGCACTGGCAAAATGACCATGAAACCAACTCGAACCAGTGGGTTCTTGAGTTGCTAGCGGCCGCTTCGCAGGCGCCTGGCCGTGTAACGAATCGTGCTGAGGCACAGGATATTCTTGAGAAGACGGGATACCGTCCGACGCGAGTTCTTTTTTACGGTAAACAAACTCTTCTCGGACTTCCGTTTGCGAGCAAGTTTGTGCCGTATGTTCGCCTTCATTCGAAAGAACAGCCTTATGCGGCTGGCGGTATCAACATGGGAGAGGTCATCACGGCTCTCTCTCTTGAGGAATATCTCAAGAAAAACGGCTGGCTTCACAATAAGACGGACATTTTGATTCAAGAGAAAACGAAGCTTTCAAAACCAAGCTCGGCTCGCGATCAAAACCGTCACGATCCGTTCTCGCCATAAAGCTCATCCGTAATAGCGGTGAGGTTCGGAGGGAAGACCGTTTCCCTCCCGAAGGGGCGATACGTCCGTCGCTCTGATGTGGACGACTCCTTTTTTGATTTCCAATCGACCTTTGATTTCAAGCAGGCCGTGATTATAGAGCGTGAGACGTACGCGTTCGTAAACGTCGGGCATGACGATGACGTTGAAGATTCCCGTTTCGTCTTCAAGCGAGGCGAAGCAGACGCCGCTTGCCGTGGGGGGCTTTTGCAAAAGCGAGCGCAGTCCGATGATTTTGACCTGCGTTCCGTTTGGAAGCAGCGGTAGGTCTTGAGCTGTTTTGTAACCTTTGAGCAACCCAGGGATTCCACGCAGGAGTCCAATGGGATGATTCGTTAGCGAAAATCCTTTTGTTTGAAACTCTCTTACGATCGACTCCCATTCGGTTTCGATTGGAATTCCTGAGCATCCTTCGTTTGAAGGGCTTATGCCGTAAAAGAAGCTTTGTTGGTTGAAGTCGATTCCCTGTAGGGCAAACAAGGTGCGGCGCACGTCTTCGCCTTCTTTTGTGAGCGAGTGCAGAGCGCCGGCTGTGGCCAGGCGCATGAGCGTTTTTTTGTGAAGACGGGTGCGTCGAACAAGATCTTCGAGATCACGAAAAGCACCTTGGCGAGACCGTTCATTGATGAGGATCGCGATGTCGTGCTCGCTTAAGCCGTCAACGGAGCAGAGACCGACGCGTACGTTCTTTAAGACGTGGTTGGAGGGCGTGAGGCGGTACTCCCAGTCGGAGTGCTGAATATCGAGAGGCAAGAAGACGACGCCGTTTCTCTTGGCGTCCGCGATGAGAATTCGAGGAGGATAAAATCCCATTGGTTGCGAGTTTAAAAGTGCGGTCGCGAAGATGTCGGGATGATGACGTTTGAGCCAGCTGCTCACATAGGTCAAGAGCGCAAAGCTCGCCGCATGCGACTCAGGGAACCCATATTCGGCGAACCCTTGAATAACTTTGAAAATCTGTTCGGCGTAAGCGGATGGTATGCCGTTGTTGAGCATTCCGTTGATCAGACGCTGTCTCAAGCCGTGCATGACTTTGCGTTTGCGCCAAGCACTCGAGACGACCCGTCGAAGCTCATCGGACTCTCCGGGAGTGAAGCCGGCGACAGCGACCACGATTTGCATCACTTGTTCCTGGAAAATCGGGACACCCATTGTTTTTTCGAGAATGGGTTTAAGGCGTTCGTGCGCATACGTGATTTTTTCTTCGCCGGAGCGTCGTCGCAGATACGGGTGTACCATTCCTCCTTGCAGAGGACCTGGGCGAACGATTGCGACCTGTACGACAAGGTCGTACCATGTTTTGGGTTTTAGCCTTGGCAAGAGCGACATTTGAGCGCGCGATTCGATTTGAAAAGTCCCGATCGTATCGGCCTTTTGAATCATCTTATACGTATCTTGATCCTCTTGAGGAATGGAAGAAAGAGATGCGGAGAGTCCTTTTGATTCTTGGAGCATCTGAAACGCTTTGCGAATCGCCGACAACATGCCGAGGCTTAAAATATCGAGCTTCATGAGGCCGAGAGCCGCAACGTCGTCTTTATTCCATTGAATGACATAGCGTTGATCCATGGTGGCGGACTCGACGGGCACGATATCGACAACAGGTTCGTGCGAGATGACAAATCCGCCCGTGTGAATGCCAAGATGGCGGGGAAAACCTTTGAGCTCATCGGCCATTTGAAGAATCAGGCGAAACTTCCGTTCCGAGAGTCCAAAGAGCCCGGGATCGATGGGTGTTTCCGCATGTGTTTGAATAAAGCGCGAGAGTCCTTCTCTCCCCATGGCCTTGACCAGGCGATTTGTGTTCTCGAGCGAAACGCCCATGACTTTCGAGACTTCACGCAAGGCCATGCGAGACCTGTAGCGAATGGTTGTGCAAACCATGGCCGCGTGTCGCGATCCGTATTTGCGATAGATGTATTGAATGACCTCTTCGCGACGTTCGTGTTCGAAGTCGATATCGATGTCAGGTGGCTCAGCTCGTTCGCGTGAAAGAAATCGCTCGAATAAAAGCCCGAGTTTGATGGGGTCGATC
>JAVFAU010000230.1:0-4230 GCA_034002335.1 Bdellovibrionales bacterium
TCCCGGCCGGAAGTGCGGAAGCCCTTTATAAATCCGTCAGCGAAAAAATCTATAAGCTCCCGGAGAGTCATCGCGTGTTCGTCGGGCACGACTACCTACCCAACGGCCGCGCCCTCGCGTTCGAGTCGACGATTGGTGAGGAGAAGAAAAAGAATATCCATTTGAATTCCGAAACGTCGCGCGAACGTTTTGTCGAATTTCGAGAGGCCCGCGACAAGACGCTTGCTGCGCCACGTCTTCTTTTGCCGAGTGTTCAAGTCAACATCGATGCTGGCCGAATGCCCACACCTGAAGCAAACGGAACGAGCTATCTTAAAATCCCTCTGAGTAAGTAGATAAGCCGAAACAGAGGCCCCGCGTCCAAGGCGAACATTCGCCTTGCGACGCCTATGTCGGACTGTTAGACCCTGAGTCCATGCAAAAAATTCATCTGTCTTCTCGTCGTGGTGTCCTCGGTTCGTCCGTAGGTTTGTTCATTTTCTTTTCCGTTATTTCGTCTGGCATTTTCGCCTCAAGCCCTGCGCTCGCGATTCAGCGGGGCGAGGAAGTCAAAGTCGTTTTCTGTAACGACGGCGATACGTGTGGCGTTCTTCGAACGACAGGTGAGCAGATCAAAGTTCGCCTCGGCGGAATCGACGCGCCAGAGCGCGGACAGGATTTCTATATGGAGTCGAAGCGCTATCTCGAAGGTCTTATTAAAAACAGATTCGTGAAGCTCGAGTGCAACGGCTTCTCCGGAACTCGCGCGGCTTGCATCGTGTTTCTCGATGGTCGCAACATCAACGCCGAAATGGTCATTGCGGGCTACGCGTGGGACTACCCAACTCATTCGCGTCGCCGCTACGGCCAAATGCAGCAAGATGCCGAAAACGACGTGCGCGGCCTCTGGTCTGGTGAAAATATCATGAGCCCGTTCTGCTTCCGGTTTAACCAAGGTTTCGCCGCGAAAGAATGTGCTGAAAACCCACGCTATCAGCTCTAATCGTACGGCCTTAGAACCACCTCTGGTTCTGTTCTTTGGCTAAAGATTTACGACCACCTCGCTCTCGTCCGATAGCGCGGTGCGATTCATCCGCACTTGCCCTCACTCCGAGGGCTCGGATAAAGTTAGGCATCATTTTCGACGTCGGCGCGTGGCGCAGCCTGGTAGCGCACATGCTTGGGGTGCATGAGGTCGCTGGTTCAAGTCCAGTCGCGCCGACCAATTTTTTCTCAAGGTTTTCCCAGAAAAGCAGTTAAGTACCGAAAATCTCAACCCAAGGGTTTCAAGGGGTTATCGATGTCGCTTTCGTAAGAGTGTCACTCGAAATCAGTCGCCGTCAGTGCGGTGGACTGAGTTTTGTCTGAGTGATGGCTGAATGGAAGTAAGGTTCTTTCGAGGTTGCGCCTCAACTGCACGAAGCTAGATCGCCTGGTGCGCGGCACAATTTTCGTCAGCTCAGAATCCGAGAAGCGGAAGAGCGGATTCGTATTACAAACCGCATCTCGAATAGAAATATCACGCATTTTGCATGACTGACTACGCTAAGACGATTAGTAAGGATCTCTATGAACGCGGAATTTGATCTACCCGTTATTGAACATCCGACGGACGCCGAACTGGCAACATTAGCGCGTTTTTTAGCCGATTTCGACGAGTCAGAATGTAAAGATCATGAGTTGGTCGCCCTCGAAATGGTTAGAGAGCGCCTCAACGAATATCTCGCCGTTCGCAACAATAGCCTTAAGCTCGTCTAGCGGACTTCTTTTTTACTGTTTTTCGCTCAAGCTGTTTTGCCGCTGCTTCAACTGACTCGAGAGATGCGGCAGATCTCCTATTCAAAAAATTATTAATTACGTCTTGGTCAGCTTTAGTGATCCCATATAGCTCATAGACCCGTGCATTTATTTTTTGTTCGAGTTCTAGCTTTAAGCGCAGTAGGGATTCTTTGGCACTCTTAGCACCTTTTGCATCCACGGCTTTGGTTGCCTGACGGAGGCGTTCACTTCACCGATGTCGACACCGATAGCGCCGGCAACACGACCGGAGCCATCGACCCTCTTGGCAAAGCAGGTTTAGGTTATGGGTCGACTCCCCGAGTGGCCTGGCGCCTGCCAACCATTTACGATTTCAATCAAGCAAACATCAACGGAATGCGCTTCGTCTTGCCCGATCCGACAAGCCGACTCGAATGGTCGTCCACCGTCTTGGCCGGCACTCGGTCCGCAGGATGGCTTTTCTACGGACACAATGGCAGCATCACCGACTTCGGTCGCTCAATCTCGCGCGCCACCCGATGCGTCGGCCGTTAAAGAATCGCTCTGAAAAGACTGAGTTCGGCTTGAATCGCGCGAAGCTCCGTCAGTGCGACCGATTTCACTTCCGCAAGCTGTGTCATCGCTCCCCGCTCCTCACGCACTTTTGAGCGAAGTTCTTTTAGCCGTGAACGCGCTCCCTCAATCGAAAAACGGTCTTCATAGAGAAGTTTTTTGATAATCATCGCGGTTTCGATATCGCGACGCGAATACGCACGCTGGCCTTTGCGGCTTTTCTTAGGACGCAGAGCCTCAAACTCCGTTTCCCAGAAGCGAAGAACGTATGGCTTCACTCCCACAAGGTCCGCGGCCGGTCCGATTTTAAAAGCCATGCGTTCTGGAATCGCATGCAGTTTTTTTCTCAGTGCCGGACTCAACGTCACGCCACCAGCGGCACCGCGAGCCGCGCCACCTTCAGCCGAACCATCAATAAAAGATTCTTGATTGAGCTTCATCGCAACGAGATCAATCTCGTCGGACTGCCCTTGTGCCGAACCCGTCGTCTTCATACCAGGCCTCCGTAACTAGCCGCTCCAATATTCTCTCGAGCGTTCTTAGTCCTCGTCCTGAAGACCGGTTGTATCTTCACCCTTCAGCATCGCCTTAAGAACCTGCGATGAACGGAAGGTTAGCACGCGACGCGCGCTAATTTTAATTTGTTCATTGGTTTGAGGGTTACGCCCCACACGCTCGTGCTTCTCACGAACCACGAAGTTGCCGAATCCCGAGATCTTAACCTTGTCGCCCTTATGCAGGACATCTTTCAGTGTTGAGAAGACGAGTTCGACAAGCTCAGAAGCCTCTTTTTTCGAAAAGCCGATTTTCGAGTAAACCTTCTCGACGATATCGGCCTTCGTCATTGTCGAGCGGCTAAGCTCTCGACCCTTACGACTCCCTACCTCATCATCATGATCCATATCGACGTTTTTCGACATATTTCCCTCAAAAGTCCTCAAGCTCAAAGATCCCAAAGGACCTTCTAAAAGCATTGGCCAAACTCGCAGCGGTGTCTACTAGAAAAGCCCAGCCAGTACTGGCTAAGCTCTTGATTTTACCCGCGAACAACGGCTCCATGCTTCTGACAGACCGCATCGACAAGTTTTCCACGAAGAGTGTTCACAGTTTCATCTTCAAGCGTGCCCTCAAGGGACTGAAAGACCATGCGAATGGCAACCGAGCGCTTGCCTTCTCCCAAACTTGCACCTTCGAAAACGTCGAATACGCGTGTCTCGCGCAGCAAAGCGCCTTCACCGCCAAGACCACGTGCTGTTTTTTGAAGCGTCGCAATCATGTCACCAGCAGGAACGGAACTATCCGCCACAAACGCGATATCGCGCTCGACTTGAGGATACGACGAAAGCTCTTGAAATTTAGGCGCCTTTACCGCGGCCATCAGCTTTTCCAGAGAAAGCTCCGCAAGTGCTGCGCCAACGCGCACCTTATCGTCCTGCAAACGAGACGGATGAACACTGCCGATAAACCCGACCGCTGCGCCATTTACGAAAACAGCCGCCGCTTTACCCGGATGCAAGAACTCAGGCACTTCGCCTTCTCCAAAAGGCTTCACGCTGAAACCAGCAATGCCGAATGTGCGCATGAACGCCTCAAGAAGCCCCTTCAAACTCATCACGGGTTCTGCAGCGGACTTGCGTCCCCACAGATCGACATCTCCACCCCAAACACAAAACGCGAGACGAGCCTCTTCGCCGTAACCCGTTCCCGGGTAACGTTCCGCGCGTCCTGCAGCCTTGTGACTTGAAACGCCAAGTTCAAACAGGCGACCGGTCTCATTTCCCGCGCGGAAGTTGTAAACAAGATTTCGGTAAAGCGACGGCACAAGAGCCCTGCGCATCACATTGATTTCTTCGTTGAGCGGATTCACGATCCGTACATCTTCAGGCACGATGTATAGCCCGGCATCACGCTCACGCTCAC
>JAVFAU010000231.1:0-4224 GCA_034002335.1 Bdellovibrionales bacterium
AGCGGAAGCGGGCGTTCAAGCGGAGGCCGTAACTTTAAAAAACGCGGAAAAAGCACCTGGTCAAAAGGCGTTGAAAAAGAAAGCTCCGGCATCTAAGTCGGCAGCTTCAAAAAAGAACGCTTCTCCAAAGAGTGTTTCTAAGAAGAAGTCGTAAAAGGGGATTCGTGGCGCGTAAGTTTGTCGTTTTGCTATCGGCGGGTCTTGATTCAACCGTCAATTTCTATGCGGCGAAAAACGAGGGCGACGTCGCGATGGCGCTGACCTTTGACTACGGTCAGCGGGCCGCGAAGAAAGAGATCGAGCATGCGGCGGAGATTTCCCGCCGTGGGGGAGTGCCTCATCGTGTGCTCGCGCTCCCGTGGTTTCGCGACTTCACGAAAACGTCTCTTGTCGACACCTCGATGGCGATTCCGACAGGTAAGGCGAAGAGCGTTTCGATCGACGATATGAATGTGAGCGCGGAATCGGCCAAAGCTGTATGGGTTCCCAACAGAAACGGGATTTTCTTGAATATCGCGGCGGCCTTCGCCGAGGGGCTTGGCGCTGACGCCGTCGTTCCTGGGTTTAATCTCGAAGAAGCCGCGACCTTTCCGGATAACTCGGAAGACTACCTTCTTGCGGCCAGTGAGTCGTTTCGCTTCTCGACGTCAAATCAAGTGAAGGTTCACTGTTTCACGTCGCACATGATGAAGAGCGAGATTGTCGCTTTAGGGAGGCGTCTTGGTGTGCCGTTTGATCTCATCTGGACATGTTATTTTGGCGGAGATGCTCCATGCGGCGAGTGCGAATCTTGTTTGCGGTTCAAGCGAGCGAAAGATCAAGGTGGTGAGACGTGAAGGTTCAGTTTATTGATCGCGAGCTGGCAAATGAGATCGCATACGATGGGTCCCAATTGAGATCGCTCTACGCTTATCTTGAGCATGGCATTCTGGGCGATTCGTTGATTGCTTGGGTTGGGCCGTGCGAAGTCTCGCTTGATCACATGGTCGATGGCGAAGATGTGCTTGCGAAGGCTTCGATACGTGGTGCTCGCATGGTTCACTTCGTCTTAGAGAAGTTCGGGGCGACGTTGCCTGAGATGGTGGCCGTTCAGAGACTTCTCGCTTCGACGGTTAAGGATATTTTGTCTGAGAAGTCAGATCGCCTGCGGCTGCGCCGAGAAGGAGATGATATCTACGTCGGTTTGCCCGATGGCGAGGGGAAGCTCTCGATTTCAATCGCGACGGTCTCGCCTGTTTCCGGGCTCATTCACTTTGCGGTCAACGTTACGAACAAAGGAACGCCGGTCAAGACGGCGTCGCTCGAAGATCTAGGAGTCGCCGCGCGTGACTTCGCAGACCAGGTTCTAAAGCAGTTCGGTCAAGAGCTCTCGAGCGCTCGAGAGGCGACTCAGAAAGTTAAGTGGGTCCGTTAGGAAAAACTCGTCCTGCTCGCAAGTCATCCATGAACTCATCGACTCTCTTTTGAACGTGCGCTCTGTTGTGCAAGAGAACAGGCCACATTTCGGAGAGCATAATCTGCCATTGTTCTTCAGAGAGACCACAAAGTGTTTCGGCGGCCTGCAGGGCCGCGAATAGCCGGTCTTCGGTGGATTCGATGTCGTCGTAGCTTTCGTCGATCCAGTTCGAGAAGGTTTTGTAGCCGTATTCGCGCAATCTAGCGAGACTGTGGGCTTCGCCCAAAATGATAAACGGGTGCAGATTCATAATCGGATAGAAAACCTTTTCACTGATCATCGAAGGAGCTTCGAGGTCGTGTGCTCCCGTTTGGGTTGTGAATCCTTCGGCGATGAGTGAGAAATAGGAATCGATGAAGTAGTTTTTTATCGTTTGTGACCGATGATCGTCCGTCGCGTTCGAGAACTTTCGATGGCTGTCATTTGCAAATGATCGGTCGAGGGTTTTTGGCAAAATCGCGCCGCGGCCATTGGCGAATGTTTCATAGCCGTATTGAATGAGTTCAGTGAGTCTTGCTGAACGTGAAGCTTGTGTTTGTGACAACATTTCGATTTCCTGAATGCGGTCGTAGAATGATTTTGAGGGGTCGTTGAGGCATTGCCAAGTCATGCTGACGTGGCCTTGGTCGATTAGGTTGCGACGAAGCAGTTCCAAGAAGCTTAAGATTCTGTGGGGCGCCTGTGCGATTCGTCGATTGAGCATCGTGTATTTTCGAGAGCGGCGTGTCTTTAGAAAGTGCTCTTGATCCTTCTCGGACGTTACGTCAGTGCGATAGGGACGAGCATCTGTTTGATGATCTTGAAGCGTGTAGAGTTCAAACCATGGGATCGGCGTAATCTGAAAGCCCGTAGTCTCTCGTATATGGTCGAGAGCGGTTTGGCGATAGAGCCCACTCACGAGAACACGGCAGCGTGTAATTGGTGCTCCTGATTTTTTCAGGCTCTGGATGATATCGATGATTGATTTTGGCGATGCTTCTTCGGGAAGATTCGACACGACGAGAGTCATTTTGCCGCTGAGGATTTCCTTCTGGGCTTCCGTAGGGACGGATTCCCAGAGATTTCCCCAGAAAGAAGGAAGGTTTAGTTCGGGGTGAAGTGAGAATCCCCTGGTTGTCGAAAACTCATAGATCCAAGGGGCGTTACGCGGCCAAAGAGATCTCTGGTTCAAAGTCGCGGTCACATATTCAATTTGTGGGTGAGTTTTCCAAAACAGATTGTGACAAAAAGGTAATACGGGGACTGCCTCTTCGTTCTCGGTGATCAAGTTTTGTACGGCTCTGAGAGAGATATGAGTTTCGTTTGGTAGGGCGCGGTATGGTCCTATGACTTTGTAGAAGCCGTAAAGCCTAATTTTCTGGATATCCATCGTCGTCGTTTCCTATATCTGAGCGTGATGAGATGAGGGGAGGAGTTTGCCAGATGCTAAATCTTGTGCGAATTGCGCGACCCTTTCTTTGACACGATTCCGATTGTGTTGAAGCACGGGGAGCATGTCTTCAAACATCGTATGGAGAACTTCGCGAGGGCGATTCGAGAGTTCCTCGACGACATCGATCGCGGCCGATATGCGATCAAGAGGGTCTTCGATCCGGTCGTAGCTTTCGTCAAACCACTTCGAGAAGGTTTGGTAACCGTGATCGCGAAGGCGTTCTAGACTAAATGGTTCGCCGATGATTATGAACGGATGAAAATTCATCATCGGGAAAAAAACTTTTTCGCTGATCATCGAGGGAGATGAGAAATCATCGGGGCCACCATAGCGAGTATAGCCTTCGGTGACGACGGAAAAGTAAGCATCAGCATAGAAATCTCTGATTATGCCTGAGTGATAATCCGATGCTACTACTTCCATTTTTCTTACGTCGTCGTTTTCAAAGCTCACGTCGAGCTTTCGTGGCAAGTGGAGGCCTGGTCCAGTTGCGAACATCTTTTTTCCGAATCGAATGAGATCAATTACGCGACGATCCCATTGCGTTTGTTGAAGAAGCTTAATTTCATCGATGCGATCATAAAAAGTTTTGGTCGGGCTGTTGAGGCATTGCCACGGCATACTGATGTGGCCGTGGGACACGATATCGCGGCGAAGAAGATCGAGATAGGCTGCGATTCTGTGAGGAGCGCCTTCGATTCTGCGATTGAGCATGATGTAGGCTTTGGACCGAAAAATGGGACGACCTTTTTCGTCTCGTGTTGGCGGCAAGGCCTCAAGATACGGTCGAAGATTCTTTTGATGGTCGCGTAGTGTGTCGATTTCAAACCAAGGCGCTTGAATGATGTCAGTTCCGATATTCTGACGGATTCCAGCGATGGCGGCATTGCGATAGAGTCCGCTGCTCATAATGACGCATTGGTTGAGCGGAGCTCCGTTTTCTCGAAGTGAATGATAAAGACTTCGGATTGAGCTTGGTGAAGAAGATTCGGGAAGACTTGAGAGCAGCAGCACCATCTTGCCTGCGCGAATCGCGGCTTTTGCGGGTGTTGGCACACTGGGCCAGGGGCCTCCCCAGAACGAAGGGATTTGAAGTTCGGGATGGATATCAAAGCCGCGGCGAGTGCAAATTTCATAAATCCAAGGCCCATTCCTTGGAACATAGGGAATTTGCGCCGTGCTTACGGCGTGCACTTTTATATTTGGCAGAAACTCGAAGAGATAGTTTTTTGAAACAGAGCTTGTTGGAATGCGCGACGTCGACTCCGGCGGAATAAATGCGCTTATTAAGGATTCAACCGACATGGTGACATCGTTTGCGAGTGCGCGTTGAGGT
>JAVFAU010000232.1:0-4196 GCA_034002335.1 Bdellovibrionales bacterium
CCTCGTCCAAAAAACACTTCAACAGTAGGCAAATTGTAGCGATTGCGGTGATCGTGGCAGCTTCTATAGGGAGCGTCGTTTCGGCGAACATGAAGTCGAATAAGAGCGAGAAGGCCTAGAGGAAACCGCGGAGAGCTGGACAACGAGGGCTCTTTTGTTAAATACCCCCTACAACTTTCGGTAAGGGGTGTTTATGCGCTCAATCGCTATTCTCATGGGCTTGTTTGTCGGCCTGTTTTCGATCGAAGCCTTGTTGGGCAGTGTCCCTGTAAAAGCCGTGCGCGGTGAGCTTGAGATACGCGTCGAAACATCGCGTGTCGAAGGTCAGATTCGCTACCATCATGATTTTTCTAAAAAACACACGCTCGAGGTTCTTGTTAAAGGCAACACGAGCGTCAAGGTTATCGGCGGTGTGGGGGACCAAGCCGTCACGGGGCGTGTGGCATCCGTCGGCGGCGGTTGGCAAAGATGGAGCCTTTATAGCCTTCGTGCGACGTCCGTCTTGCTGGAGTTCCAATCTGCGATCGCTGCTGGGGGCGTAACTCGTGAAGGGGTTTTTCTCTTGGGAAGTTTGGGCTGGTACCCGGTCGTCGATGAAATGCACACACTCGAGATTTCCGCATCGATGCCTCAGTCATGGAGTGCGGTCACATCGGGAGATCGTCGCAATCGTCAAGAAGGCGGCGGTCGCGCCGTCGAGACCTGGTCGATCACTCAGCCTCAAGAGGCTCTCGACTTCATGGCGGCCCCTTTTAGCAATCAGACCTTCGTGCATGCCCGTGCGCAGGGCGATCTTACGATTTCAACTCACTTCTTAAAGCCAGACTCCGCGTTGTCGCAGCAGTTTCTTTCTCGGATTCCCGCATTTCTGGATCACTACGAGCGGGAAATCGGTTTTTATCCGTACTCGGGTTTTGCCGTCGTCGAAAATTACGAAGAGACGGGGTACGGAATGGCGGGGTTCACTTTGCTTGGACCGATGGTCTTGCGACTGCCGTTTATTTTTACAAGCTCGCTTCCTCATGAGGTTCTTCATAACTGGTGGGGAAACTCTGTTTATGTCGATTACGAAAGCGGAAACTGGGCCGAAGGGCTTACCACGTATATGGCGGATCATTGGCAGCAGGAACTCGCCGGTTCGGCGGCGGAATACCGTCGGGCGACTTTGGCCGGCTATGCGGATTACGCAACAGGCATGAGCGGCGGAAGCGATTTTCCGCTGCGAGAGTTCAGGAGTCGTCATAGCGCGAGCACGCAAGCGGTCGGGTATGGAAAAGCGATGATGGTCTTCCACATGCTCAAGGTGCGTTTTGGAGAAGATGCGTTTCGTCGCGCGATGCAGGTTTTTTATCGCGATCAAATTTTTAAGAAAGCTTCGTGGGATGATCTCCGTCTTGCCTTTGAGGGCGTGACGGGCTTGTCGCTTCAGGCGTGGATGTCGCAGTGGTTGGATCAAACAGGCGCCGCGAACATTCAACTCGCCGGAGTTTCAAAAAAGAAGACTGCGAATGCCTGGCAGGCTTGCGTCGAACTGCGGGAGACGGAAGGGTTTGAGGTCCATGTGCCGCTTCGGCTGAAGCTGGCCGATGGAGGGTTTGTAAAAGAGCTTCATCATATCGAAGCCGTCTCGCAAGGTGGGGCGCAAGCGAGAGCTCGAGCAAAGCAAGTGTGCTCGACGGTGACCTCTGAGCCGCTGAGCGTGGCGGTTGATCCTGAGTTCGACGTTTTCAGATCGCTCGAAAAAGCAGAGCGACCGCCTTCGATGTCGTCGGCCTTGGCCGCGGCGGAAATCGCGATTGTGTATGAGTCAGCGCAGGTCTCCAAAGGCGAGGCAGATGGGTTTGCGGATTCATGGAGAGCCGTTGCCGAGGGTGGAGTGAGTCTTCGCGCGGTTGCTCCTGGTGAGATGGTTCGTTTGGAGAAACAGGTCACGGTTCTCTTAGGTAACACTTCGGCGAACCGTCAGATCGCGAAAGATGTTTTTGCGAAGTATGGAACGGATATCGAAAGTCATTCATTGAAGCTGTTCGGGAATGTTTATGGTTTGCCCGCGCACAGTTTTGCTCTTGTCGGTCAGGCGCCCTCTGGTCAGATCGTGGTCTGGATTGTCGCAAGTCCCAACCAACCCCTAGCGGATCTCGGCCGTCGTCTCACGCATTATGGTAAGTTTGGTGCGCTCGTCTTTGAAGATGTCGGCCGCCGCGGAAATCTTTTGAAAGAAGTGTGGCCGATTGTGGATTCGCCGCTTCGACGTGACTTTTAACGACGGGGCATAAATCCCGTTATGCCCTAAGAAAAATCGGGCGAAATGCCATTCGCGATTGTTTAGGAAATGTTTCAGCTTTCTTGCGACGGCTTGTCGTTGTGTAGTCCCTCTAGGGTCCATTGACCGCTTACGGTTAACGGATCGAGATCGCTTGACCGGTGATGCCGTTCATAGTGAGTGGAGAGGATGGATGTTTCCATGAGCTTTTCGAGGAAGGTCTTCCTCCTGTTCTGCACGGTCGCGGCCCTTCTAGGTGTATTCGCCTTTGTGTCAGTCGCAATTTTCGAACAGGTCGATAGTGGCAACGGCGAGTTGATCGATAAACGCATGTATGTGTTTTCGAAAGTCTTGGCGATCGTGAACGACGCGAAGTCTCTTGAGGCCGCAGGCTCGCATTTTTTGATTACCGGAAAAAAAGAGGCTTACCAGCGTTTTATCGATTCGCACATGCATTTGCGCGCGGGGCTTAAGGCTTTGATCGAAGACCCTCGCTGTGCCGAATACAAAACGGAACTCGAAGCGATTGCAGCGCTTGAAATACGGGCCGAGGAGGTTGGGCACGAAGCATTTCGTCGCCGGCTTGTCGGCATGTATTCGGCCGAAAGGGCCGGTGGATACCTCGAGGCGACTGGGCTGCCGATTGTTCTTGATATGCAGAGGCGCTTGCGCGAGCTCGAAGGAGTGACGCTGCGAAGTTGGCAAGAGTCTTCGACCGAGGCGCGAAACACGCAGGCCTACGCCGAAGAAGTTATTCTGTATACCTTGGCGGGCGTGGCGGTATTGGTCGTTCTTCTGATTTTTTCACTCTCCGCTATTTTGCGGCAGAAGGATCTTTTGGATCACAAGCGCAATGAACTTCTGGAACGGGAAAAAGGGCTTTCGATGGCGCGAAAAGAAGCTGTCGAGATTGTCGCGCATGATCTACGAAGCCCTTTGAGCTCGGTGAAAATGTGCCTGGAAATGATTGATGATGAACCGGACGGAGCTGAGCGGTCGAAACTCAAAGACATTGCCTCTCGGTCGCTTGGAAACGCAATCGTCTTGATCGAACAGGTTCTGGATCATTCGAAAATCGAATCAGATCGCATGGCTCGTGAGCTCATGGAGTGTGAGTTCCGTGAGTTTTTGGAGGAACAGGCGACAATTTTTTCGGCCCTCTGCGCGAGTAACGGTGTCGTGTTTCGTGCGAGTATCAGTGAAACGCTGGGTAGCGCTCCTTGCGACAGAACTAAACTATGTCAGGTGCTTTCGAATTTAATTGGAAACGCTTTGAAGTTCACTCCAAAAGGAGCGGCGATTTCTCTGCGAGCGATTGTTCAAGACGGAGAAGTTCTGATTCATGTTGAAGATCAGGGGCCCGGTATTTCACGCGATCATATTTCGCGTGTATTTGATCGCTATTGGCGGGACCCTGCGGCTCGCTACGGTGGATTAGGTCTTGGACTCGCGGTTTCCAAGGCAATCGTCGATGCCCATGGCGGTCGCATTTGGGTCGAGAGCGATCTGGGCAAAGGAAGTTCTTTCTATTTCACGTTGCCTTTGGTTCAGTAGGGCAGAGGCGCTTCATGTACACAGATATTTTTCCTTGGCTTGTTAAAGCGAGTTATCCATTGGGGTGGGTTTTGGCGGTTGTTGCTTTGTGGCGTCCGCGTACGCCTCAGGGAGCGACGGCTTGGGTTGTGGCATTGGTCACGATGCCGATATTGGCTATCCCGCTCTTTCTGGTTTTCGGAAGAAGCAAGTTTAAAGGCTACTCGCGCGGTCAAGAGAAAGTCGAGGCGAAGCTCGGTCGAGGCACTGAAGCTGTCGCTCAAGTCGTATCGTTTCGGCGAACGGCTCCCGAGGGACTTGAACCTCTGAATCGGCTGGCCATCGACAATATACAGCCAGGCTTCATGAAGTCGGATGATCTGAAGATTCTGGTCGATGG
>JAVFAU010000233.1:0-4191 GCA_034002335.1 Bdellovibrionales bacterium
ACCTCAAGTCTTAAGCGAAGCCGATACGCCGGACGGTCGCATCGTTCGGCTGGCCGGTAACGGCTCGTCGCTTTCTCAACGTATCGTCGTTCCACATCGTTTTCAGTTTCTCTGGGAGCAGCTTAAGGTCGGCGCTTCGTTGTATGACCTCTGTATCCGACAGCGCGCGCGTGGCGAGGGTTCAAGAGTCTTTCTTGAAGTCGCGAGCTTTCTTTGTTTTCTCGTCGACCATGACCTGATCGACGATGTTCGGTTTGTGCGCCTGGCCGATTCGATTCGCGGCGAGTATCAATGGCCCGAAGATATTCTTTCGGAGTTTTCGGTTTCGAATAGCGTCACCTCGTGGGGGCGGAAGCCGGCGCATAAGATCGCCGGTCCGGCGCGAGCGGTCGATTTAGCGATGGCCTTTGTCGCGCTTTTGTCGGTGCCAATGGCGGTCGCGACCGCGACGGAATTGTTCCAAGCGGGTCGAAGCGGTATGACGTCGGTCGAAATTCTCGCGGGTTTTGGGGTGTCGCTTTTGGTCGGGCTGTTCTTGGCTGGAACCTTCGGGCGCTCTGGCGTCGCGCTTTTACGCGCGATGACCTCGAGGGTAAGCGGAGACGCGGGGGAGTTAGGATGGCGTCTTGACCTACTCGGACCGCATTTTACGTTTTTGCCGCGTACGGTAACGGGACCATTTCGGCGTGCCACTGATTTCATTCTTTGTTTCGGAATTTCGTTGGTTCCCCTTGTCCTCGTTTCGATCGCAAATGGGCTATCGTTCACGTATCAGGTGAATCTTGCGGTGGTGTTGTCGGCCAGTTTTTTTGTGATGGCTCTGGTGACGCATCCTGCGACGGACAGCGAACTGACGAGATCGTTACGCGTGTGGAATCGCACGCCGCTGATTTGGCGTGAAGAAGATGAGCTTAAAGAAGTCGAAGCTTTTCATCAAATCGGTGGTTTGCTTTCGGTGATCGTCGCGTCCGTGTTTGTCGGTCTATTTGGCCACTTTCTTTTTCAAGTGAAAGACGGAATCGAGTCATGGCGTCGAATCGCAGTCTCGTTTGGGTTGTTCGGCGTCATTTTCGCGATCGTAGCCCTTGCTTACGTTGAGCCCTTTTTACGTCATCAGATTCCTGGTTCTGGAAAACGCAACAAGCGGCGACGGTTGTGGGCGACGCGTTCGAGGGTTTTGGATGTTGCCGCTTCGGACCGCGAATCTTGGAACGAGCTTCCTGTTTTACGACAGCTCACGACCCCTCTTCGGCGACAGCTGATCGCGGCGGCTCGGGTGGTCGAGTATCGACCCGGAAAAGCCGTCTGTCGCCAAGACGCGACGGACCGTTCCCTTTACATCATACTTGAAGGCAAACTGGCGGTAGCGCGTAGTTATCAGGGGCGCCGTCGCAAAGTCGTTGCGATTTTGTCGGCGGGCGCGGCGTTTGGCGAGACGGCCTTCTTTTTTGGTGTTCCTCGCACGGCGGACGTCATCGCGACGGAAGAGTGCCGTTTGCTCGAGATTCCGTATTTGCCGACGATGCGTGATATGGACCTGGCTTCAAACGAAGAGTTCCAGTTTCGGGTTTGGCTCCTGCAGGCTCTCTCCGGAAATTCTTTGCTTAAGGATCTGCCGTCCGAGGCCATGGATACTTTGATCTTCGCCGGTGCTCGTAAAAAGTTTCGAGCCGGCGAAGTGATTTTCACGGAAGGCGCGCCGGCGTCAGCTTGTTATTTCATAGCTCAGGGGCGCGTGAGCGTCGTGAAAGAGGCGAAGAAAATTCGCGAGCTAGGATCGGGTGATGCGTTTGGTGAAATCGCTCTTTTAAAGCCCGGTAGCCGGCGTACTGCGACGGTCGTGGCGGATAGCGACCTTCTTTGCATGGAACTCGATATCGAGGCCTTCTGGGCTCTCCTGGCGGCAAGGCTGCCTCTAGGGGCTGAAATCGAGCGTCTTGCGATTCGACGCCTGCAAGAAGATCAGTCGAGAAACGACAATTAACGTCACCCCAAATCATATTTATCGACGTTTAAGGGCTGAAGTGGGCCGTCAGAGCCGTCTGCTTGATCTTCAGCTTGGTGTTCCATTTGCTTGATCCATGGACGGCCATCGTTGAGATGTGCCCGAGGACTTAAGGGAGTGGATCGTGTTGCTCAAAACCCTTGTTGCCCTCCTGGTCACCTTTTTGGCGGCCGGTGAGGTCGCGCAAGCGAACATTTTTGAAACAGATCGTCGTGAAGATCTATTTCCCGTCCCGACGGAGCTGCAGCCAATTGGCGTGCTTAAGCCGGTTGTCGAGGACGGAAGCTGGGGCACGGCATTTCTTGTCGGTGAATGTCATATCGCAACGGGGTTTCACGTTGCTTTTCCAGGCTGGCAGAAACCGGGCTTTACGCCTTCAAGCGAGATTCAATCGGAGTTTCACATCGGCCGCACAAAAGACAGTCGTGAAAACGGCTTTGAAGTAAAGACGAAAGCGACACCCGTGAAATGGGGCGGCTACCACAAAGAAACTTTCGGCGGTCTCGAAGGCGATTGGGCCGTGCTGGAATTGGAAGAGTGCCTTGGGCGTTCATATGGGACGATCGCGATAGATGCGCCCATCGTGGCTCACAAAGAACGAAGCTCGACCGTTCACATGGCGGGTTTTCCAGAAGACCGTCAATCGCGAGAAGGTATTTCGTTTGATCTCTCGCTCGAACGAAACTGTCGCATCCGCGATTGGGGACCAGGGCTTCTTGCTGGTTTCGATTGCGCCTTGGCAAGAGGTGCTTCCGGTAGCCCTGTGATGGAAGAAATCGATGGGCGTTTTTATCTTGTCGGTCTTGCCAGTCAGATGATGGGGCCGCTTCGCTCGGAGCCAGTCGTTTATTCTTCGAAAGATGCGTTCAATTTGATGGTTTCGACAGACGCGTTCATCGCGGCGATTCGCGAAGTTATTCAGCAGTAGCTCCGATTATTGAAATGATTGTGAGAATGTTGTCAGTTCGTTCTCATAATCTCCGCAATTCATTTTCGAAATTTAAATTCGATAGGCCAGTACCGAGTCTTTGAGCAAAGTCGCGGCTCGCGCTGTAACGAGTGCGTTGCGTAAGGAAGTAGAAAAATGAATCGAGCCGGAAAAACTCCAAGATTTAAAAAACAACGCCGAGTGATTGTCGAACTCCCTGGCTTAGGAAAGCCAGGCGCTTTGGCGCGCAGACCGTATCCTCCAGGGCAACATGGCCTTCGTCGAAAAAAATATTCTGATTACGCTCTTCAGCTTGAAGAAAAACAGAAGATTCTCTTTCACTACGGTCTTCGTGAAGCGCAGATGCTTCGTTTTATCACGCTCGCGAAGAAAAGTTCGAATGCGAATTGGGTTTCAAAACTCATTGGTCTTCTCGAGCGCCGCCTCGACAACGTCGTGTTTCGTCTCGGATTCACTCCGAGCATTCCGGCGGCTAAGCAGATGATCGTTCATGGCAAAGTCTACGTGAACGGTCAGCGGCTTGATATTCGTTCCGCGATTCTTTCGGTGGGCGATCGTGTGGAGTTGACGAAGGACGCCTATCAGAACCAAGTGTATTTGCAGGCGAAACAGAACCCACGTTTGCCTCTGCCTGATTACTTAAAGAAAGAAGAGACGGCCGACGGAGAAGTCGGTGTCATTTCGTTCGAACCAGACGTGAGCTATGTTCCGTTCCCGTTCAATCCCGGTCACATCACGAGCTACTACGCGCTTCGCGGTGGCGTGTAATGAAAAGCGAGAGCTGTGTCACGGCTGTGTGTCTAGGCGACGACTGCGGTGATTGCATCGATGTACAGCGCATCGGTGTCGATGACTGTCAGATGGAACTAGGGGATGCGCGCGTCGTTCTTTCGTACGACGCGGCTTACGAGCTCGCGATACGACTCTCTCGCTTCATTCAAAGCGTGCAGAATTTGACCGAGACCGAAACAGAACCGGTTCTCAATTAAAATCCTTCACAAGATATTCGTGAATGGTCTTCACCAAGGCCTTCGTGTCGATTGGTTTCGATAAGAAACCGGAGCAACCGACACGTAGGCATTCCGTATGCGTGTCTTTCATGGCATGCGCGGTGAGGGCGATGATCGGCCCTTTGAACCCTTGGCGTCGAACGATTTCGGTTGCCGCGAGTCCGTCCATCACGGGCATCTGGATATCCATGAGAATGGCGTCGAACCTCGTGTCGGCGGCTTTTTGT
>JAVFAU010000234.1:0-4161 GCA_034002335.1 Bdellovibrionales bacterium
GTACTGAAGCTTTCATATTTCAGAGGATATCAGAAAATATATCCGAGCTGAAGCTTGAGAAGGGTGATGCGAGGAAAAGAGGAGATGAGGTCGATTACGCGTTCAATCGATTCGCGATCTTGTGGGTTGGTCGCACGATCCAGAAAAGTTGATTTGCGATCGAGTACAGACAGATTCTGTGTGATGGCGAGCCAATCCACACCGAACGTCACGCCGTTGTCGAAAATCCAGCGGTTGCCGAAACCAAAAGTAAGGCCAACCGAGTTGATTTCAATAAGATCGAGGTCCGGAGAGTTTCCGCCCGAAACGCGGTTGATCATGTCGTTTGAGATATGGGCGGAAAGACTCATGTAGGAGAGTCCCAGCCAAAGATTGAAACTGTTTGATTTCGGGTATCGTCGTCCGATCAGGGAGAGTCGGCGATCTTTTACGCCGCCGAGGTCGTCGGCTAAAGATGGGAAGGAGAGTGTGGCTCCGATGTATTCAAGCTCCCAGGTGAAGTCGGGGCTCATGACAAGTCCGGCGCTTGCTCCGATTTTATGGAAGACGATGAAATCCACGGGAGCGTACGTAACGAGTCCGAAGTATTCAGAAGCTGTTCGGTGACCGCGCGTGCTCTTTACTGACTCGCGTAGGTCCTCGACTTTCTCTTGGACAGCCTCTTGGACGGATTCTTGAGTTGCCGGTTCGTTTTGTGCTTGGCCGTGAGTAGGCAGAAGTAGAACGGAGAGGGTGAGTGTTAAGATCGCAAGATCGGATCGTGTTAGACGGAACATACGTGCATTCCTTTCTGTGTCAGGGGGCGTTCAAGAACGCGTTGAACCCATGCGTGAACATTTGCATAGCTGTCGAGATCTAGTTTTGTTGTCGCTTCATAAAAGACACGCAGACATTGCACCCATGGAACCGTCGCCATATCGGCGATCGTATATTCCTCACCGACTAAAAAGGTGCGGCCTTCGAGGCGGGTGTCGAGAACCTTGAGTAGCCGTTTGGTTTCGTTCGTGTAGCGCTCGGCTGGGTAGGGGTGATCGCATTTATCGACCGCGTACTTCGTGAAGTGACCGAATTGGCCGAACATCGGGCCGACGCCACCCATTTGAAAGAAGAGCCATTGCAGAGTCTCGATTTCAAGCCTTGGGTCTTTTGGCAGAAACTTTCCGGACTTGCGGGCGAGATAAACCAAAATCGCTCCTGATTCGAAAACCGCAAGGGGGTTGCCATCGGGGCCTTGTTGATCGACGATCGCTGGGATTTTGGAATTCGGATTGATGGCGATGAATTCAGGAGTGAACTGCTCGCCCTTCATAATATCGATACGATGAGCTTTGTAGGCCAGACCCATTTCTTCGAGTGCGATCGAGACTTTTTGGCCGTTGGGTGTTCCAAGCGAATAGAGGTCGATCACGTGGTTAAACCTTTTTTACGAATTCTGACTTGAGGTTCATGGCTCCGAATCCATCGATCTTACAAGAAATATCGTGTCCATCGCCGGCATCGCTTAAGCGGATATTCTTAACTTTCGTTCCGACCTTTACAACCGACGAAGAGCCTTTGATTTTGAGATCCTTGATGATGGTGACGGTGTCTCCGTCTGTCAGAACATTGCCGTGGGCGTCTTTTATGACACCGGCTTGAGTTTCGGTGAGTGTGCCCGCCGCTGTGTCGTCACCTGAAGATGGGATCCACTCATTGGAGCACTCCGGGCAAATCCAAAGGTTACCATCAGGATAAATATTTTCCGACCCACAGCTTGGGCACTTCGACTCGTCTGCCATTTCAACATCCCGTAGACACTGGTTCTGATTTTCAAACAACTATGCAGATCGTCCTATCATGAGGACGGTTGCCGTGTCAGCAGTGAGCATGGTGTTAAAGGAAAGCAGGCTACGGCTGAAAAGCGGGAGCGTCTTGAAACCCGACACGTCCCACAAAGGGTAGCTTCAGAGCCGGACGCCATAGGTCGATTCCAAACGTCATGGCGAGTAGATTGACCTCAAGCCCCTCGGCGAGACCGAGCGAGAATCCGAAGAGGCCAAAGGTCGAAAATTGAACGCCCGTGCCCGATTCGGTGAAGGCGAAAAGTGAGCCTTCTTCGATCCAATCTTTTCCGATGGCATGAGGTGGCAGCTCGACGCTGATCTCGGGCGTGCGTCGCAGGATATACGATATGAAGGTATTGCTGTTTGGACCTGGGTAGGCTCGGTATATAGATTTATTCGGATAGTCCTTAGCGGCCTTGATAATTTTCGGAATGGCCGCTTTGGCCGAGTCGCCCCGAATTTCGGTTACTAAGTACGCGTCCGCTCCGTACCACCTTCGATCCGGAATATCTTGAGAAATCATGATAGTGCTGTCGGAGGAGCGCAGGCCCCAGGCTGTCACATGATAAGTCGTGTAGGTCGCGGCCTGTTCTTCTTTGGTCGCGATCCACGTGTGAACGGCAAAACTGCCTCGCCAGCCGAAAGCTCTGGCGGCATAGACTTGCACGATGGCGCGTGGTTCTTCTTCGGGAGTCGGGGCGATACCCATGCTTTCGCGGCTTGCCGTGCGCCAATTCGAATTCGAGGCGCAGCCGGAGAGGCTGGTCATGAGGAGAATCAGAAGCGCGAGAGTTCGAACGGTGTGATTTTTTTTGTCAACGAGCACGAGTGACCTTAGCTGTTTTGGCTATCGCTCGGGCCATTTTTACTTTGCCAACGCTCGGTGAGGTCGTCGTCTTGCGCAACGTCGCCGCTGCGATGGCTTTGCTCGGCTTTGCGAGCCGTATCGCCTGTGATTCCGACCCACTCTGGAAGGAAGATCATAAATCCGATGTAGGCCATGATTCCGACGATAAAAAGAGCGATGCCGCTTATGAACCAAAGTGTTGAATCGTCCATCGGAGACCTCCAAGAAATCTAGAAAGCGTTCACCGAGCCTGATGGTCGGGAACAATCTGCACAATAGCACAGGCGCCTCAAAATCTCACCCCGTGCCATGCGCTGAGTCTTGTTCTTAAAAACCTAAAGGGGAAGGGCCGAGAACTCTCCGGTGGCTTCGTTGAGCTCGAGAAGGCGTCCCTCTTCGAGGTCGAAATAGGCTCCAATAAGGTTCATCTGGCGCGTTTCGATAGCCTCTTGGACAAATGGGAATGTGCGAAGGTTGCGAAGCGACGTTCGAATCGATTCGAGTTCGCACCGATGACATAACTCATCTGGATCGGCCCCGGCATATTTGGCGAGCACGCGTTGTTTGGCGTCCTCGGCGATGCTGACCCAGCGAGAAATAAAGGTCGATTTGTTTTCGCCCGGACCGGCCATGAGGGCGCGAATGCCGCCACACTGTCTATGGCCGAGAACGATCACGTTTTCGACTTTCAAATTTAAGACGGCGAACTCAATAGCGGAGCTGACACCGTGAAAGCCGCCGTTTTCTTCGTAAGGAGGCACGAGGTTTGCGACGTTTCGTACGATGAAGAGGTCGCCCGGCGAGGCTGATGACAAAAGTGCGGGATCTACCCGCGAGTCGCTGCAGCCGATGATCAGGGTTTTCGGGGTTTGGCCGCTTGAAAGCTTGCGGTAAACCGACGTTTCCACATCGAAGTATTTTTGTCGGAACCGTTTGAATCCGGCGACGAGACGGACGAGTTCTTTGCGATTCATATTTATAGCTCTAGCCAACCTCGGGCCGGGATCGGACATAGCAAGGTTTTTTCCGGGAGGGAAGGGTTTAGGCGGGAGGGCTTATATAGAGGTTTTGGGCTTTTCAACGACGGGCTTTTCTTGAATGAAGTAGCGAATTCCAAGCATGACGCCATAGTGGTCCGTCGTTTCGTTGGGCTTTCCTGTGACGCTTAGCGAGTATATGGCGTCCGCGATGAGCGCGAGCCGTTGGTAGCTGAAGACCTCCCACTGAAGGGAGAAATCAAACCCGTATTCGGTTGTGTCACTTGCCGACGTATCGATGGCCTTGAGCCCGCGCGGCGTGAAGTCGTCCCGAATTGTACGCGTGTCGCCCATGGCGTAGGACGAAGAAAACGCCAGACCCGCCGAAAGCCAATTTGCGAACCAGTGCCGATAACCCATCGTGATTTGAATCCGATCGGACTCTTCGCCCATTTGAAGTCCGCCCTCTTGACGGAAAATTCTTTTTTTGAGGTGAAGGATTCCGATTTCAAGA
>JAVFAU010000235.1:0-4158 GCA_034002335.1 Bdellovibrionales bacterium
ATGCCAGACGAATGCGTTGGTTCTCACCGCCAGATAAAGTGCGTGTCGGACGGTCGAGACTTAAGTAACCGGCTCCTACGCGCACGAGATACCCGAGGCGCTGCTCGATTTGTTTCAGGATTTTTTCGCCGATTGTGGATTGGCGTTTGGACCACTCGGCGCCCTGTATGGTTTCAAGAAGGTCGCTGGTTGCGAGTGACGAAATAGAGGTGATGTCTTTGCCTGCGATGAAAACGTTTCGTGCCTCGCGATTCAGACGCGTTCCCTTGCAGTCGGGGCATGCTCGAATCGCCATGAGATCAAGTGAGCCTTCTCCTTCATCGTCGTCTTCGCTTTTCCGTTTCACGCGCTCCGCGAGACGATATGAAACGTTTTGGGTAAACGATCCTTCTTCTTTGTCGGTGTCGTGATGTTCGATTTCCTCGATGTCGACGGTTCCAAGGCCTTTACAAGTCGGGCAGGCGCCCCGCGGATTGTTGAAACTAAAAAGGCGCGGCTCGAGCTCTGGAAAGCTGAACTGACAGACCGGGCATGCGGAGTGAATTGAGAACATCCTGCGCTCAGAGGCTTTGTCTCCTTTTGCCGCGAGAACTTCGATTGCGACTTGACCCTCGGTCATTTGAATCGCGGCGTGTATGCTTTCGGCGATGCGAGTTTTAAGGGACTCGCCGGCCTTCATAATGAGACGATCAATGACGACGTCGATGTCGTGGACTTTCGTTTTCGTCAGCTTCTTCGCTTTGGCGAGTTCAATGTATTCGCCGTCGATTTTCGCGTGAACGTAGCCTTTGCGAATCCATTTTTGAAAATCTTGAAAGAACTCGCCCTTTTTTCCCTGCACGACAGGGGCGAGAATATAGAACTTCGCGCCGGTCGGGAGCTTCATGATTTCCGAGATAATTTGGTCGGGCAGCTGGCCAGACACGGGAACGCCGTGATCGGGACACCGAGCTTCGCCCACGCGGGCGTAGAGAAGGCGCAGGTAATCGTAGATCTCGGTCACGGTTCCTACGGTGGAGCGTGGATTTAGGCCCACGGATTTTTGATCGATGGCGATGGCCGGGCTTAGGCCCGTGAGTGAATCGACGTCGGGCTTTGTTAGTTTCTCGAGAAAGTTACGTGCGTAAGTAGACAGTGAATCGACGTAGCGACGTTGGCCTTCGGCGTAGATCGTGTCGAAGGCCAAGCTCGATTTGCCGGACCCACTGAGCCCCGTGATGACCGTGATCTTTCCGCGAGGAATCGAAAGCGAGATATTCTTTAAATTGTGAACGCGCGCGCCCTTAACTTCGATCGGATAGGGATCGGTCGCACGGTTGCGCGTGGTCGAAGAAGGGGTTTGTTCGTCGCCTTTATAGTCGCTTGCCACGTAACCTACGTTTTCTAAAGCAGTGGGTTCACAACGGATTCGAATTCTTTGCGGATACGGTCGAGACCTTCTTGAGTCGAAGCTTCGAAACGAAGAACCAGCACCGGCTGCGTATTCGAAGCACGAGCTAGAGCCCACCCATCCGGATAGCTAACGCGAATGCCGTCGATTAAGTTCACTTGTTTCTCTTTTGAGCCTTCCCCGAAAACGCTGCGAAGTTTTTCGACGATCGAAACCTTTTTCTCTTCGGTTGTGTCGATGCGGATTTCCGGCGTGTTGTAGGCTGAACCCATGCCTTCGAGCATCGAAGACAGCGGCTTTTTTGATTTCGCTAAAATTTCCACGAGACGAAGACCTGCGTAAAGGGCGTCGTCGTATCCGTAGTTGCGATCAGCGAAGAAGATATGGCCCGAGAGTTCGCCGCCAAACGGAGCTTTCTCTTCTTTGATTTTTGACTTCACTAGGCTGTGTCCGGTCTTCCACATAATGCCTTTGCCGCCATGTTTTGCGATGTCCGTGTAAAGCCTGTCGGAGCACTTGACGTCGCCAATGATTTTCGCTCCTGGGTTTTCCGCCAGAATCGCACGAGAAATAATGACCATCATTTCGTCGCCAAGGATGAAGCGACCGTTTTCATCGATGACACCGATTCGATCCGCGTCTCCGTCAAATCCGATTCCGATGGCGGCGCCTTCTTTTTTGACGGCCGCTTTCATTGCATCGAGATTCTCTTCGACGGTAGGGTCTGGATGATGGTTTGGGAAGCGACCATCTGGTTCTTCGAATAAAATGACGGGTTTAAGGCCGACGCCTTCGTAAAGCCGACGCGCGATGCTCCCTGCGGCGCCATTGCCGCAATCAAGAACGACCTTCACGCCTTCGAGACCCTTAAACTCTTCCTTATAGCGTGCGACGTATTGAGGAAAGATGTCGTGATCGCGTGCTTCGCCTTTTCCTGTTTGGTAGCGACCGGCTTCGATGATGCGACGAAGTTCTTGAATGTCCGGACCAAAGATCGTGGTCTTTCCAAGCGAGATTTTAAATCCGTTGTATTCAGGTGGGTTGTGGCTGCCTGTGACCATAAATGCGCCATCGACTTCGAGATGGAAGCAAGAGAAGTAAGAAACAGGAGTGGTTACGAGACCAAGTCGAATGACGTTTGCGCCAGAATCGTTGATGCCGCGCTCAAGAGCTTTTACGATTCCCGGTGAAGACAGGCGTGCGTCGTGACCGAGTGAAAGTGTCGGATTCTTCTTGCCGGTGCGGTCGCCGACGAATGTCACGAATGCTCGTCCCAAGTCGTAAGCGAAGTCCTCATCGAAGTCTTTTCCGACGACGCCGCGGATATCGTATTCACGAAAGATAACAGGGTTCATCATTTGAGATCCTTTAGTTCGTTTGAGCTAGAGAAATCGCCGCTTGAATGGCGTCTTTCATGGAGCCCGGGTTTGCTTTGTTTTTGCCGAAGAGATCACAGGCTGTTCCGTGGTCGACACTCGTGCGTATGAAGGGTAGTCCCAAAGAGATTTGGAAGCCAGAGCCTTGGCCATGCAGCATCTTAAATGGAATCAATCCCTGATCATGATAAAGCGCCACGAAAACGGAGACCTTCGCTCGTTGTTCAGGCGTAAAGGCTGAATCGGCCGGCATCGGGCCGAGAATGCCTTTTCCCGAGAGAAGGCGTCTTAGCTTGGCGTCAAAAGATCCGATTAAACCTTGTTCGCCCGCGTGTGGATCGAGTCCGAGTACGCAAATGGGTTTCTTGCTCTGGGTTTTCGGCAGAAGGGCGCGCAAGGCGTCTGCGTTTCGCAGAGCGCGTTGAACGACGTCTGTGGATAACGCCTTTTCGACGGCGTTAAGCGGAATGTGATCAGTCGCGAGAACAAGCGCGAGCGATTCGGAATTCTTTCCGCGGCCGAAATAGCCTTGTTGAATGGGGCGTCCAGCGAGTTTCGCGAGAAGTCCAGTGTGTCCCATGAGGTCGCGGCCGAGCTTCTGAAAGCTGCGTTTTGAAGCAGGCCCAGTGACGATTGCATCGAGCGATTTGGTGAGCGCGAGTTTGGCGCATGACTGAACCCAGTGCGCTTCGCTGATGAGATCAAGATCGCGCCAAATAAGAAGTTCGTCGGATCGGAGATCCGAGAAAACTTGCGCCGCAATATGCAGGGGAGCTTCGCGACTTGTGACGATGACTTTTTTGAAGTTTCGGATGCGCGTGAGTTCCTTTGTGACCGAGGCGTCTCCGGCACAAGCGACCATGAATCGTGCCTGCTTCTGCGGACCGAGAATTGAAAGGGCTTTTCGTGTTATTTCCATGCCGATGCCATCGATATCACCCGTCGTGATACCGATGCGCGCAGGGATGCGCACAGAATGCCCGGCATGTTTTGTTCGTAAAACTCGGCCCATGGCAGATCGCCCGCTTCTAAGAACTACTTATTGATATGAATGAACGCGTCTGAACGCAGTTGTTCGAGCCAGACGCTGTACTGCTGTCGAAACTTTTCTTCGCCGATCTTTGCGCGCACTCGGTTTTTTTCGGCTTCGGTGCGTGGATCCGGAATCAGGCGTCGCTTCAACATGCGCACGATATGAACGCCGCCGCCCGTTGGTAGAACGTCGGTCCAGCCGCCAGGAGAAAGTTTTGAAAGCGCGACCTCGAGGTCTTTCGCGATATCGCCCGATTTGAACGTTCCTAAAACGCCGCCGACGTCAAAGTTTGGATCTTCCGAGAAATCCGCGGCCACGCGATCAAAGGCGACGCCATCGTTCAGCTTGCTAAGCGCCGC
>JAVFAU010000236.1:0-4129 GCA_034002335.1 Bdellovibrionales bacterium
GACCATCCCACCTTTGTTCACACCATCTTGGCTTTCTTCCAAAGCCGAGTTGGTTGCCGAGTGGCCATTTCCTGAGTGGCGATCTGATTGGTTGCCTGGCGTATTGTTCGTCACTGTCTGTGATCCTCGTTTTTGATCCTCGTGATTGCTGATACAACCCGAACATATCGGACAAAAAATCCCAAGCCGGAACAAAAGCACCAGCGCTGGCTCTCGTCGTCATGTACGAATTTATATGAGCGGACTTCTAGTTCTCACTTCGTTTTCTATCAAGCAAGAGTATTCACTTTTGGGCAACCTTTTGCGCAGGAGTGAGCAATACGGCGGCATTTATGCCTTCGGAATAGGCGATTTTCTTCCTGCAACAATACGTGACAGCCCGTTCGACACCACAACGGGTAGAACGACCTCAAGATTGGCAACACAATAATAGTGTTCAAAACCGCGCGAACAAGACTCGAATTCCCTCTTAAAAACCAGTCCGAAAATAGAGCTTATACTCTACGCTCATGTATTAAATACAAGTCATTCCAATATCTTGATGCGGCGTATATCATAACGCATCGCACTCTTTGCGACTGAGCGAAAGCTCTTTTCGTATTGACTCGTTCTTGACCGAACCGATAGACGGCAAGATGGCGTAAAGGGATACAAAGGCAAAGATGCAAACCGAACAGAAACCTAACAACCTTAATTTCGATTTCGACGGAAAGACCGTTCTGGTGACAGGCGGAGGCCGTGGAATCGGACTACAGGTTTCTCGGCAGTTTTTGACAGCGGGCGCCAACGTGATCGTTTGGGAATACTCAGCCGAATCTATCGAAACGGCCAAACTCGAACTCGCCCCGTTTGCACACCAGCTTCATTTTCAACAAGTCGACGTTTCTCAGTACGCGTCGGTCGAAAAAGCCGCTGAAAGCCTTCCTCGCCCGATCGATATCCTTATCAACAACGCTGGCATCACGCGCGACAAGTCGTTCGGCAAAATGACGAGCGAGGACTTTCAGGCCGTTATCGACACCAACCTCGGCGGCGTCTTTAATTGCACAAAAGCTCTACTGACAAAGTTCGCCGACACACCCAACAAGCGGATCATCTCCATTTCTTCCGTCGTCGCCTTATACGGCAACTTTGGACAAACAAATTACGTGGCCGCCAAGGCCGGCGTCATTGGCATGACCAAAACCTGGGCTCGCGAGCTTTCGCGCAAGGGCTTTACGGCCAATGCCGTTGCCCCCGGCTTTACTTTGACCCCGATGGTTGAAGCGATGCCAGCTCAAGCTCGTAAACTAATTGAAGACAAAATTCCGGCGGGTCGTTTTGGGCAACCTTCCGACATCGCAAACGCGTGTATGTTTCTGGCCTCAGCGGAGGCTGGTTACATTAGCGGCACCGTCCTTTCTGTCGACGGCGCATTGGTTATTTAACTGTGTATAGAGGGGAACCCAATCATGTCCTTAATCTGTAAAATGATGGCGCTCGTAAAGTCCGATCGCTCCCCTTTGACGACCCTTCTGGCATGCACGCTGGTCCTCGGCTCCGCCCTCCCGCTCAACGCGGAAGCGGCCACCTGCAACGACCTGTTCCTATCATCCGAAGCCAAAATCTCGGGCCGCGAACGCCAATTGGCTCCCTACGAGGTCGACTTCCCACCCGTGGTCACAATCGACAAAGCGACGGGGCAAACACGCCTCCAATCGTTCGTAAAAATCCGCGAAGGCCGCGAGCTTTTCATCGATTATCTAAAACCGGCTCCGGGCAAGCCCATTGCCGTGATTATCAACGGTCTCACGTATCGCACAGGCAACTGGGACGCTTTCGTAAATGAGCTTAAGGGCGAAGGCATCGGCATTTTACGCTACGACATGCGCGGCCAAGGCAAAACGATGGCAAAAGAAGGCTATCCAGATAAGGCCATTCAGCATGCGGAACAAGCCCGCGATCTGAACTCACTTCTTCGCGTGCTCGATATCAGAGCCCCTGTTCACTTGATCACACTTTCTTATGGCAGCGCGATCGGCGCTCAGTTCGCCTCATTCTATCCTAAAAAAGTCGCATCTCTGGTTCTCATGGCGCCTTTCACAAAACCACTGGATACCCAAGATCTGATGATTCGTTTCCAGATCGCGCAAACTCGAATTCTGGCTCCATGGAATCGCACACCGGACGACGTTCTTTACGATGCTTTCTTGAAACAGACTGTCTACACGACCTACCCGCTCTCTGAGCCAGTCGTGCTCGAACATCCTTTCAAACTCGAATCGACGTTCCGTATGGTTCAGGGCGTACGCAAACTCCATCTCTCGACACTCGTCGACACGTTACCCAAAGGAACGGTCCACCTTGTCGTCGCCAAATCCGACCAATATATCGGCCGCGAAGTTCTTGAAGAGTTCTGGCAGCAACTTCCGCCCGACGCGCGCGCAAGCCGCCTTTTCCTTCAACACTCTGAACACAAAATCCCAGAAGCCATGCCACGCTTCTCGGCCAATTGGACAAAGCTCATCATCAACCAAGATGCTCGTCTTCAAGATGGCGCCACATGGGAAGGTGGCGCGTGGTTGGGCCACGTGGAAAGCGGCGGCACTCGAATCGACATGAACTGATAAGGAGAGAGATATGGCGCGCGTTGATCTACATGGATACGGAATGAACGTCGATGTCGTCTCGTCCATCCTACCGGGCGATACGATCTTTCTTCACGGCAACCTGGCTTCGAACACCTGGTGGGAACCAGCCCTCAGCATCTGGAAAGCGAACGCTAAGCCGGACTACCAGGGTCGCTTTATCGCGGCGGAATGGCGTGGATGCGGAAAATCCGAGGCGCCAAAAACAGAAGAAGAGCTGCACCCAGCCCAGCTCGCCGAAGACTATATTCAGCTTTGTTCGGCGCTTAACATTAAAAAAGCGAATCTCGTTGGTCACTCGACAGGCGGAATCATCGCTCTCTACGCTATGTTCAAAGCGCCTGATCTTTTTAACAAAGTCGTGCTTCTCGATTCCGTCGGCGCGACCGGCGTTCAATTCGGACCAGAGATGTACGCGGCATTCACTCAAATGAGCGAAGATCGCGCGGTTTGCGAAGCCGTTATGAACGGTACGATTCACGGCAACGACCCAAAAAATCCTCTCTTCCAACGCATCGTCGACGATGCGTTCTCAATCGCGAAGATCAACTGGCATGGAGTTCCTAAAATGCTTCACGTCACGAATCTTTCGCGCGAGATCGACAAGATTCAGCATCCGGCCCTTGTGCTTCACGGAGAACACGACCCGGTGATTCCTGTCGAAAGCTCTAAAGTTCTAGCGGCGAGCCTGCCCAACGCGAAGCTCGAGATACTCTCGGGACAGGGACACTCGTGCAACGTTGAAAACCCGGAGCTCTTTGTCTCGAAGGTAAATTCGTTCTTGTTCGACCAGCCCTAATCTGCGGTCAGGAGGAGCTCTGACGTCAAGCCCAGCTGCGAGCGATATCGGGGATCTCGATTGGCTCAAACATTGGTCTCGCCTCTCTCCCGCCGCCGCCGCCATCCACGATGCCGATGGCGGTCCTTCGTACACTTATTCGGAACTCTTCTTTCTCAGCAACAGATTGGCCCATCACCTGCGTGAACGTTACGGGGTTCGAGCCGGCGATCGCGTCGCGATGCTCGCGACCAACGAGACCGAAGCCGTTCCTCTCTTCTTCGCCTGCTTGCGCCTGGGGGCCATGCTTGTTCCGGTCAACTACCGCCTCACAGAACGCGAAGTTCGCCATATCTTGGAAGACTGCACGCCCAGTGCCCTCTTTATCCAAACCTCGGCTCGCGACAAACTCGGTCCGTTGAACACGGCGGCTCCATCGCCGAATGTCGTTCCTTTCGAAGACCTCCAAGCCTTGCTCTCTAAAGAACTCTCGTTTTTTAGAACCGAGCGACCGTTCTCAAGGAGCTCTTTCTACAGCGGCATTCCGCACGGTTGGGAATTACCGATTCAAGCAACCGCCTCGACACCCTGTATGATTCTCTACACGTCGGGCACAAGCGGCGCCCCGAAGGGCGCGCTCATCACTCCCAATATGCTCCACTGGTATTCACTCAACACGACGATGCGCCTGAATATCTCGCAACACGATATCTTTGGGTGCTTT
>JAVFAU010000237.1:0-4095 GCA_034002335.1 Bdellovibrionales bacterium
GTGTGAAGCTAGTTTGGACGAGTGTCGCTCGTTCCGGCGCGCCGAATGAAACACAGTTCTTTTTGATTCTCTCCGGCGGCGGATCGCTTTAGGCATGGAGTTAGATGTGGAAGTCGCGTTTGTTCGCCGACGGCCGTTCACAGCTGTTCTTGAAGGTATCCCGGGTGAGTGGAGCCTTGAGGCAGCTGTTCTTGGAATCCCTGATCCTGAGTCGGGGATGGTTTTAAATCTTATCGAGATGGATCGCCTTCTGGATCAGCTGCTGACTGTGATCGCGAGCAAAGATGAGATTCGAGATGTTCAGGCGCTGTTGCGTGAGATGAGAGTTTCTTTTCAAGGCGAGCTAGCGAAGCTGCAGGCGGTTGAAAAAAACAAGACCGTGGCTCCTAAGCTAGAGCGTCTCACGATCTCCGACACGACATACTTCTGGTCCTAATCCTGACCGGAATCTTTTCGCGCCCCTGCGCGAAAAGCAGTGTAGGGTGGGCTGGGCCCCACCCGTAACGTCACACTAGAACGATTCGTCGAAGCTTACTTGGCCTGATACGCCAACTTGATAAGCCGATACACGGCGCTCGAAGAAGTTCGTGAGTTCCTGAACATCTTGAAGTTCCATGAATCCGAATGGGTTCTTCGAACCGAACTTAGGCGGGATGCTCAAAGCGATCATGCGCTGATCGGCGATGAACTGAAGGTACTGGCGCATGTCCGTGAGAGACAGACCTGCGATACCGCCACCCAAGATGTCTTCGGCAAACTGCATTTCGCATTCAACGGCGTCTTCAAGCATGGCGACGACCATGTCTTGCATCTGTTCGTTGAAGAGTTCTGGTTCTTCTTTGCGCGCGATCTCGATCGCCTTGAAGGCGAAGCTCATGTGGCCGCTCTCGTCGCGGAAAACCCAGTTCGTTCCCGAGGCAAGACCGTCGAGCAGACCTTTTGAACGCAAGAAGTAAACGTATGCGAATGCCGCGAAGAAGAAGAGGCCTTCAACGCAGGCCGCGAAGCAGATGAGGTTCATCAGGAAGCGGCGACGATCCTGAACGGTCGATGTCGCTTCGACTTCGTGAATGGAGTCCATCCATTTGAAGCAGAAGTCCGCTTTGCGCTTAAGCGACGGAATGTTCTCAATCGCCGCGAACGCTTGGTTTCGCTCGTCATGATCGGGGATGTAGGTATCGAGCAGCGTCAGATAGAACTGAACATGCAAAGCTTCTTCGTAAAGCTGGCGCGATAAGTACAGGCGTGCTTCCGGCGCGTTCAAGTGCTTGTAAAGGTTCAAGACCAAGTTGTTGCCGACAATGGAATCTCCCGTTGCGAAGAACGCAACGAGGCGATTGATCAAGTGGCGCTCCGCTGGAGTCAGCTTGTTTGCCAAGTCGTTAACGTCTTTCGAAAAGTCGACTTCATCGACTGTCCACGTGTTCTTGATCGCGTCTTTGTACATTTCGTAGAAGACAGGGTACTTCATCGGGCGAAGCGTGAGATCAAACCCTGGTTCTAGAAGCATTTGTTTTTTTGCCATTTCATCGTTCCTTTATTCTCTCGAGATTACTGACACGCTTCGCAGGCTTCTGGGTTTTCCAGAGAACATGCGATGGCCTCTGTATCCGAGTAAGTTTTCTTCTCGGCCGAGGCGTTTGCGCCCGAAGCGGTTGATCCAGACGACATCGGAGTGCTTTCACTCGACGATGTGACGGTGACCTTCGCGATCGACGTCGCAGGACGTGAACGAAGGTAGTACGTCGTCTTGATTCCCTGTTTCCAGGCGTACATATACATCGAGGAAAGTTTTCCGATAGTCGGGCTTTCCATGAAGAGGTTAAGGGATGCGCTCTGGTCGATGTAAGCGCCGCGGTCCGCGCCCATTTCGATCAGGGCTTTCATCGGAAGCTCCCAAGCCGTGCGGTAGATTTCGCGAATATCGGCAGGGATGTCCGAAATCGCTTGAATCGAACCTTCGGCCTTCTTGATCTCATTGCGAATGCGATCGTTCCAAAGATTAAGCGTCTTGAGCTCGTCGATCAGGTACTTGTTCACTTGAAGGAACTCGCCCGAAAGCGTTTCGCGCTTAAAGAGGTTTGAGACCATCGGCTCGATCGACTCGTAAGAGCCGACGATCGACGCGATGGTCGCAGTCGGCGCGATCGCGATCAAAAGCGAGTTGCGAAGGCCTGCTGTTTTAATTCGCTCGCGAAGCGCGTTCCAACGCTCTGGTTGCGACGGCTGCACGCCCCAAAGGTCGAACTGAAGTTTGCCATCGGCTGCGCGCGTGTCTTTGAAGGACGCGTGAGGACCAAACTCCTCCGCAAGCTCACAGCTTGTCTCAAGCGCGTGGAAGTACACTTCTTCCTGAATGCGGCGAGAGAGTTCCCGTGCTTCTTTGGAATCGAATGGCAGGCGCAGGCGGAAGAATGCGTCTTGAAGTCCCATGACGCCCAAGCCGACCGGGCGCCACTTCGAGTTCGAAGCGCCGGCGGTCTCGGTTGGGTAGTAATTGATGTCGATCACGCGATCGAGGAACTTCACGGCTGTGCGCACGGTCTTGCGAAGCTTTTCAAAGTCAAACGCGCCATCTGTGATGTGGCGACCAAGGTTCACGGAGCCGAGGTTGCAAACCGCGGTTTCGCTGTTCGAAGTCACTTCGAGAATCTCGGTGCAGAGATTCGAAAGGTGAATGACGTTTCCTGCAAGTTTCGTTTGGTTCGACTTTAAGTTCGAAGCGTCTTTGAACGTCATCCAACCGTTACCGGTTTGAGCGAGCGTTTTCATCATGCGAGCGTAGAGATCACGGGCTTTCACCTGACGTGAGAACAAGCCTTTCTCTTCGGCGGCAAGGTACGCCGTTTCGAATTCCTTACCGAAAAGATCCGTGAACTCTGGAACGATTTTTGGATCGAAGAGCGACCACATCTGGTCCGCTTCCACACGCGCCATGAAAAGATCTGGAACCCAGTTTGCGAGGTTCAAGTTGTGCGTACGTTTTGCTTCATCGCCCGTGTTGTCGCGAAGTTCGAGGAACTCCTCGATATCCGCGTGCCATGACTCAAGGTAAACGCAGCAAGCGCCTTTGCGTTTTCCGCCTTGGTTGACGGCCGCGACCGATGAATCGAGCGTCTTAAGCCAAGGAACGATTCCGTTTGAGTGGCCGTTTGTGCCTTTGATGAGTGAACCGCGCGAACGTACGCGGTGGTAGGCTACGCCGATGCCGCCTGCGAATTTAGAAAGAAGCGCGATGTCCGTGTACTTCGCGTAGATCGACGAAAGGTCGTCTTGCGGGGAATCAAGCAAATAGCAGCTCGACATTTGAGGACGAAGCGTTCCCGAGTTGAAGAGCGTCGGTGTCGACGGCATGTAGTCGAGGCGAGAGATCAGCTCGTAAAGCTCGATCGCTTCTTCGGCTGACTGCGCGAGACCGCACGCGACACGCATGAAAAAGTATTGCGGCGTTTCGAAGACGGCGCGGCTTTTTGGATCTTTCAAGAGGTAACGATCGTGAACCGTGCGTAGTCCGAAGTACTCGAACAATGTGCTGCGAGCCGGATTGATTGAGGCTTCGAGCTTCTCGCGGTTTTTGAGTACGAACTCGTGAACTTCCTTCGCGATCAAACCTTTGTTGAAACCGAATGTGATCGATTCCATGAAGTTGCGGACGCCGAGAGAAACGACTTCCTCGTCGATGTAAGTCGAAAGAAGGCGAGCCGCGAGCTGAGAGTACTGAGGTTCTTCGCTGATCAAGAGAGACGCTGTTTGTACGCAGAGATCGTCGAGTTCTTTTGTCGTCGCGCCGTCATAGAGACCTGAAATCGCGCGGATCGCGACACGATGAGGATCGACTTCGCTGAGTCCGCCGCAAAGACGAGTGACGCGATCGACGATTTTCAAAACATTGACCGGCTCAAGACGGCCGTCACGTTTTTTAACACGCATCGAGTGAGCCGCGAGAGCGCCCGCGGCAGGGGAAGCAAGCGGTGCTCCCGGTATAGATGTTGGTGTATTTGGTGTTGAGGTCTGTGTCGTTGGTTCCATCTTGATGCTCCCTCTGTCCTTACTCGCGTTCTCGTCGTCGTCTTTTTCTCAGTTTTTTCTTCTTCA
>JAVFAU010000238.1:0-4093 GCA_034002335.1 Bdellovibrionales bacterium
GCTTGCAAACTCAAACGCGGCCACGGCAAGCGTCTTTACATCAAACGGCCGCAAGATCAGCGTCGCTGGCAGCTCTTTTACGGTATCCAGAAACACCATTATGAAAGCCGTACCTAGAGCCAATCGCAAAAGCGGTAAATGCACACGAAGGATCGTGACAAAACGACCCTTGCCCAAAGACGCGGCCGCCATGTCCATTTCTTCTGGAACACGAAGCATCCCGCTATGAAGAGGACTATACGATGTCGCCATAAAACGAACCGTGTACGCGATCAAAAGCCCAGCGATGCTTCCGGTCAGCATGACCCCGAGCCCGATGGTATCGCGCAGCCAGCCGAACAGCAGCATCAACCCCACGGCGACAACTGCACCCGGAATCGCATACCCAAGGTTCGCAACCGTGGTCACGACTCGTAACCAAGCCCCATAGAACCGCTCCGCGCAGACCATCATCAGCGCTGCGGCGGTCGCAATGACTCCCGCCCACAGGCCGAGACGAATCGTCTGCCATGAGTAATCGAGAAGATTCTCAAAAACACCGCCCATCGTTCCGCCCACTGTTCCGCCCACTATTCCATATAGCGAAAGGCGAGCCAAAATGCCGACCGGAAACAAAAATCCAGCCAAGACCGGAAACACGCATATCAAAAAGGCGAGCGCCCCGCGCGCACCCGACAAAGCAAAACGTTCCTCTTTCCCCTGTGTTTGACGAAGCGAACTGTATCGCATGCCTCTTCGTCCGAAAGACTCAAAACCCATCAACAAGAAGACAAACACCAAGAGCAGGCCCGCAAGCCGTGCCGCGAGCAGAGGCTCGCTCATAAAGAACCAGCTGCGATAAATTCCCGCGCTGATCGTAGGCACTCCCAAAACTGACACGGTCCCGATGTCCGCGATGGTTTCCATCAAGGCGAGCGCAACACCTGTCGCAATGAACGGACGCGCCGCCGGCAAAGCAATTCGCCGAAAAAACGCGGCCGGATAAAGACGCATGGTCGCGGCCGCCTCCCACCACTCTTTGGGTTGCGACAAAAATGCCGAGCGAGCCAAAAGAAACACATACGGCGTTGTCGCAAGCCCCAAAACCCAAATCGCACCAGTCAAGCTGCGAAACTCAGGAAACCAGTAATCCCCCCGCGACCAACCCATCGCTTCGCGCAAACCCGTTTGAATAGGCCCCGCATACTCAAGAAGCCATCCATACGAATAAGCCGAGATGTACGCCGGCATCGCAAGCGGAAGAATCATTCCCCACTCAAGCAGAGCGCGACCACGAAATTGAAACTGAGTCGTAAACCAAGCCGACGAAACTCCACACACCGTACTTACGGTCGCGACACCGACACAAAGAAGCGCCGTCTCCCAAACATAAGTCGCCAGCAAAGTTTCTTTGATGTGCTCCCAGCTCTCGGCACTTTCAACCGAAAGCGGCAGGCCCCATGACGACAACACCAACAAAAGCGGTGCGATACATAGAATGGCTATAAGAACCGCGACCGCTCTCAACACTTATTCGTTACTTCCATCCAGCCTTGTCGGCGACGCGAGTCGCCTCATTGCTATATATGGCCCAAACAGAGACGGCTGTCTCATCCTCTTTAAAAGTTCCCCATGCCGCCAAAACCGCATCTGGTTTCACTATCACATTCACCGGAAATTCTTTATTCGCTTCAGCGTAAAGACGTTGCGCATGATCATCCACCAAAAACTCCAACAAACGAAGCGCCGCCTTCGGGTTCGGGCTATGCTTCAACACGCCTCCACCGCTGATATTCACATGCGCGCCCGACAACGAGCCCTTATCCGCCTTCTGGTTCGGAAAGAAAATGCCGACGTTCTCTTGAGCGCGCTTATCTTCAGGCAGATTCGAAACCATGATGCGGCCGAAGTAGTAGCTATTTGCGATCGCCAGCTTCGCTTCACCCGCGGCAACAGCCTTGATTTGATCGGAGTCTCCGCCTTGGGGCTTGCGAGCAAAATTCGCCACAAACCCATTCGTCCAGTTCTGCGCACCTTTTGCGCCGTGAACCGAAATGATATTCGCCAAGAGCGATTGGTTATAAGGATGCGACGACGTGCGCGTGAGAATCTCACCTTTCCATTTCGGAAGAGCGAGATCCTCATAGGTCGAAAGCTCCTCGGGCTTCACTTTTTGTTTATTATACAAAATCGCGCGAACGCGTTTACTGAGCCCGTACCACTGCTGATCGTGATCGCGGTAACGAGCGGGCACCCGCTCTTCAAGAAGCTTCGATTGAACCGCTTGAAACAAACCCTTTTCTTTTGCGATCGTAAGATTCGCGACATCAACCGTGATCAACAAATCGGCTGGGCTTTTTCGGCCTTCCGACTCGAGACGAGCAATCAACTTGGGAGAGTCATCGCTCAAAAACTTAACGCGAATTCCCGTCTCTTTCGTGAACTGATCAAAGATCGGCTTGATCAGCTCTTCTTTGCGAGCCGAGTAAACTACGACTTCTCCAGCGTTCGCATCGCCTTGCGCGTGCGCGACATCAAAGACCAGCGCTCCCAAAACGGCCAAACACGAGGCGAGCCAAAAACATGCATTTTTCATATATATCCCCACTCACAACCCATGGTTGTTGACGGCGACGAAACTATAACGATCAACACCATACATCAATGAACCATCATTTCAGTTCACAGAAAGCGCTTCATCGGGGTTTCTTTTCGATTTCTTTCGAACGCCTCAACGCCCCGAAAGCTTATTGGAAATGTATTGAGAATATGTTTTTACACAAAACGGCTGGTTCTAATTGTAGGTCAGTAGCGGATGCCTCTTCGCACTCGCCAGACGTCGGTTGATTTCACCGAGCTTCGTCAAATCACAGAATCGAAGAAACGAGTCTTCATTCAACCAGCGAGTCAGAAGTACCGCTCGACCGGTGAGTTCATCATAGTTCCAATCCATCTGAAGCAGCTCGCCGCTTGTCATGAAACGAACGCGAACGGCATCTGCGATACGAAACCACTGATCGTCCGGATCCGGCAGTGCGCTTTTAAAAAAGAGAAGCTGGGCAAACAAAGGCGCGGAACCCTGTCCATCGCGCAGCCTCTCGTAAGTCGATGGACAAACCTTAAAAGAGAACGAGGAGCTGACTTCGCCCGAACCCTCTTCCTTCCGACGTCGAAAAACCGTTGGTGCGACGAGCGACCAATTCAAACTGGCTGTACCCTCGGGAGGAGCCTTACCGTTTGCCATACTACAATCGTAGCAGTTCTCCGAACACCTCTCGGAGCACCTTTGGATTCCGTCTCAAACTGACGAAACCTCACGTCTCACCATGAAACGAACGCAAGAAGGCTCGCCACGTTCATCGCTATTTTAGCCGCGAATTGAACTCGATCACCAAGTCTCGAAGCCGCTCCGCCAGGCCTTCTTTTGGTCATAGTCTTGTTGGCAATTGCGATCATAGCCTCGTAAAGCCGTTCCTCGGCAGGAGGTACCTCATGACCATTCACTTTCAAGAAGGTCAATGCAGCCACCAATGCCGTCCGTTTGTTGCCATCTACAAAGGCTTGGGATTCCGCAATGCCATAGGCTAAAACCGCAGCCTTGATAAATACATCAGGGTACAAGTCTTCAGAACCAAATGATGCTTGCGGTTGCGCGATTGCACCCAGCAAGCCCCCATGGTTGCGAATGCCGTCCGAACCGCCGAATTGAGCGAGCTGGTCCGCGTGAATCTCCCTGACGTCATCTTCATCAAGATAGATGTAGCCAACAACCTTGATCGTCATTTACTTGGCGAGCTTCTTCAAAATAGGGGCTTGCTCTTGAGTCACGCTTCGAGCCGCTTTCTTGATGAGTTCTTTCTGTTCGGCTTTTGTGACTGGGCGCAAATGGATTTCGCCATTCTCGATACGAAGAGCGAAAACCGTATTTTTCTCATCAGCTCCAATCAGCTCAAGAATCGTCTTTTCAAGCAAGACTCCCTGAGAATTGCCAATTTGTCTCAAAGCTACGGTTTTCATATACGCCTCCAATACCCGATAGGTATAATATCGGACCAACTTAGTTATAACTTAACAGATTTCTCAAAGTGAGTCAAATTTTGGGCTTAGGTTGAAT
>JAVFAU010000239.1:0-4092 GCA_034002335.1 Bdellovibrionales bacterium
AGAGGCATTACAGGCGTTGAGTACCATGGCGAGCCGCCGAAAATTTCAACTTTGGTCGAAGATATCTCCGAGATCACGGCCGAGGGCTCAAGCGCCCTTGTCTTTACGCAGTTCCTCGCGACATTCGAACGCATTCGTCAGGCTTTGACGGCGGCGGGTATTCCGTTCTTTGAAATGAGCGGTGCGGATTCGCGAACTGAGCGCGAGCGCAAGCTTCGCGGATTCGACGAGTACCAAGGTGGGGCGGTCATGCTCATGACGCTCAAAACCGGCGGCGTCGGTCTTAATCTCGTCAAAGCGTCGTATATCTTCCACATCGAACCGTGGTGGAACCCGGCCGTGGAAAACCAGGCAACGGATCGTGCGCATCGTATGGGCCAAACGAAATCCGTGCAGGTGTATCGCTACATCATCCGCGATTCCGTCGAGGAAAAGATCGAAGTTCTCAAAGAACTCAAGAGCCGTCGCTTCGATGCTCTCTTTGGTGAACCTGGACCGACCTCGGTTGAAACTGCGGCCGATGTTGCCGGCGATGGGGACCAATCGAATTCGAACCGCTTGAGCCAGAAAGACTTCGAGTTCCTGCTTAGCTAGGTGATCTTTTCGTGGGCATTTTGATCTGATGCCCATCATTTTATTCCCGATAAGCTCGTCGAAAATGGCGCTTATCGGGTTCATTTTTCAGGAAAATGTCAGGATTTGATTGTCCCATATCGCCCGAAAGAGCCTTTCGGTACTGTTCGGGCATGGTACAAAACATTGAGACTCAGTCGCATTCCCAGTCGCGCGCAAGCGCACTCATCTTCGTACTGACGCTAATCGCGCTTGCAGCGATCGCCTTGTCTCTTGCACCGTCGGCGTCGACGGCCAGTGCTTCGGCTCAGCGGTCGAGCACCACGACACCCTGAGCTCCCAAGACGAGGTAGCCGGAAATCGCCTCGCCGACTTTGTAGATCCCCTCGCAAGGAATCCCCTCGACCAAGATCTCGTCGACCGCGCTTAGGCTTAATGGGCACACGACAGAAGGTCGAAAGTCAGAGAACTGAACCTTCATAAAACATCCGAGTTCTTCGCCGTATGCATCTCCGGATGTGACGGCTGTGTTCAATTCTTTAACAATTCCTATGAATTGAGCCTCATACTACGAGCAGGTCTTCGCATGAGCTACAGACGCAGACGCGACCGCGGACGCAAAAACCAAACCCGATACAACGAAAATTCCCAAAACAGTACGCACTAAAGTCATAACCCCTCCAATAAGCCCCCTTCCTAACGACCGTCGTCACTTAAAACAAGTCAGGAATGAGTTTTAAAAATGAGACATTCGCCAAAGGTCTGCTTCACGAAATCAGCCTGAACAAAAGAGACACAAAGTTAAGTTCTGTACTCACATCAAGACCTTAATCCGTCGATAGAGGGAGCGATGTTTGGCTCCCTCTTTTCTTCTAACAACGCTCGGGCTCTCGCTATTCTCCGTTCCATCCAGTTCGGAGAGCGTCGCCCCGACGCACTTTCCATTAGCCTTGCTCACTCCGCCAGCGATTACGTAAAAGCCGCAAATCTGATCTATCACTCTTATCAACGACGAGGCATTCCGTTTACCGACGAGTCGGAGATGCGCCTTCTACCGCAAATTTTAACTCCAAACGCTTCGGTCATCATTGCGAAATCCGGCGATCAAGTTGTCGGAACCGCGACCGTCGTCGGCAAGAACCCGCTTGGGTTTCCGATGTCCGACACGATGACGGACGAAGAACAAGCCGCTTTGTTCAACGCCACCGAAGGACCGAGTGTCGAGATCGCAGCGCTCGCCGTTCAAGACGCGTACGCGGGAAAACCAGGCGCTCTTTATCTGCCAATGGCTGGTTATCTCATCCACTATTGCCGGCACTATCTCAACACGACCTATATTGCGGCCGCTATTCAACCACGGCTTCTGGATTTCTACAGCGCGGTCTTCGGAGCGAAACCGACCTGCGAGTCTCTTCGAAAAAAACCGCGCAAGTACAAAACACTCGGCGACCTCGACGCGATTCCGATTTGGACAAAAACATCGGAGCTTTCAAAACACGTCGAAAGCTTCGTCAACCAAGATCCAAAGCTTCAACCGCTGTACGATGTCTTGTTCAACGAGCCGTCCAATAACCCGCTCTACGTGTATCCTTCGCGCGAGAAACAACGCAGCTTCGACCAGCCGAAACCTGCATCGGTGATCGAGGAACTTTTCGTAAAGCGAACCGACATCCTTAAAAAAATCGACGACGTGAAGCGCGCCCAGGTGCAAGCGATGTATCCGAACTCCGACGAATACCGTTGGATTTTTCATGTCGATCCAGGTCTGAATTTGCGCAAAGCCACGCGCTTTAACGTGAACCTGAAGACCGTTGTCGTTCAACCCTGCGATCCCGAGCACGCGCCGCTTCGCCAGGGGCAGATTCTCGACGTCTCAAGCTCGGGTGTACGCCTGCAGCTTGCCGCCAACCAAGCACCTCTTAAAGTCGATCAGCCGATCCACCTGACACTCACCGTGTCTGAATCGACCGAGACTCTTTTGAAGGGGCGCATCGTGCGAACGCTCCCCGACAACAAAGGTTACGGTGTCGAAATCACAGAGGGCGACGGCATCTTCCGCGACTATATTCGCTGGCTCCGTCAGACTTGATTCCAGTCCATCTCGCCACTTGAAGACTCATTGCGTTAGATGTAGTGTCGGACCCTCTATTCGACTCTTCACCTAGGTGAGCCTATGACCAATTCACGTTCAAATTCGAAAAAAACCGATATCTTCGGAGACGAAGTCGACAACCGTTCGATGGAAGACTTCGCTTCTCTTTTTGAGCAGAGCGAAGGCCCTGGCCGTCGTTTCAAATCAGGCGACGCGCTCACAGGCGAGATTCTCTCGATCGGAAAAGAGTCGTCGTTCATTTCGACAGGTACCATGAACGACGCGCAACTCCCCACGCTCGATCTCAAAGACAAAGACGGCAAACTGATGTTCAACGTCGGCGATCAGATCAAAGTCAAAGTCGTGCGTGCCCGCGAAGGCGAGCTTCTGGTTAAACGCTTCGATTCCACTTCTGGCAGCGACGACATCGAATCGCTCGAAGACGCGTTCGATCTCGAGCTACCCGTCAAAGGCAAAGTCACGGAGGCCGTCAAAGGCGGATACCGCGTTGAAATTCAAGGAAAGCGCGCCTTCTGCCCGTTTTCGCAAATCGATTTGCGCGCATCAAACGATCCCGCGGACTATGTTGGAAAATCTTTTGAATTCATCATCACGCAACTTGAAGCAAGAAACCTCGTCGTTTCTCGCCGCAAACTTCTTGAGCTTCAACGCGCGGAAGGCGAAGGGGCATTCATGCTCGCACGCAAGCCCGGCGATCGCTTGAACGGCACCATCACGCGCCTTGAGAACTTCGGCGCGTTCTGCCTCCTCGACGACGGCGTCGAAGGCCTGATTCCGATTTCGGAACTCGCATGGGGACGCGTGTCCAATCCGGCCGAAGTCGTCCGCACCGGACAAACTGTCAGCGTCATCCTCACGCGCGTCAGCGAAGAGAACGATCGCTTACGCGTCTCGCTTTCACTTAAACAAGCCGGCGGCGAAGGCGATCCTTGGCTTCAGGTGAACGAAAAATACCCGATGGGCTCCATTCACGAAGGCACCGTCGAACGACGCGAGAACTACGGACTCTTTGTTAACCTCGCTCCAGGCATCACCGGGCTTTTACCGCGTTCAAAATGGCGCGACTCAACGGAAGCCGCGAGCTTTGAAAACAAAAAACGCGGCGACACGCTGAAAGTCATGGTTTCTGAAATCAACTTTGCGGACCACAAACTCACTCTGGCTCCTCCCGCCGATTTCGATGATGGAGCTTGGAGAGCGCACACGGGTTCGGGAAAGAGCGCTTCAAAAGGAATGGGTACTTTTGCGGATCTCTTTGCGAATGCGGGCGCGCCGAAAGCAAAGAGCTAGTTCATGACCGACATCCTGAGAGACTTAGAAACAATTCTTAGAGAGTTGAATCTACACCCAGGCGCTTCGGCAGCCGGCATAGACGATGATTTATTTGGGCTTGGCATACTGGACTC
>JAVFAU010000240.1:0-4080 GCA_034002335.1 Bdellovibrionales bacterium
CATCTTCGAACAGTTCCGACAAAAATGACCGAATGTCCGCAACCTGTTCATCACTTTCGAGTTCGACCTCGAACCGAGTCATCAAGCGTAGAATCTGCTCACGCCGCGTACGATCTTCGTTCGAAAGAATGTGCCCTCGAAGCGTCGGAATCTTCCCTTCATCAACGGTGCTCTCGTAAACCGGCAGAACTTTCTCGTTTTGATGAAAACATCCTGGGGCTTCGGAAATAGCCGAAACGCCAAGACCGAGAAGCACGTCGGTTCGGACGTCGGAATACCCCATAAAGTTACGATGCAGGCTTCCCGCGCCGACCGCGAGAGCAAGCCCATCGCTTGGAAGTGCGAAGTGATCCATTCCGATTTCGATGTAGCCAGCGGAAATGAGTTCTTCGCGCGCAAGCTCATAGAGGGCCCGCTTTTCCGCACCCGCTGGCAGATCTTCGTCTTTGAACAAACGCTGTGCGGGCTTAATCCATGGCACCAGAGCAAATGAATAAAGCGCGATGCGATCGGGGCGAAGCTCGATTGTGCGAGCGACCATGTTGCGAGTCGTTTCGAGTGTTTGCTTTGGCAAGCCGTAAATGAGGTCGAAGTTGACGGACGTGTACCCTAGACGACGCGCGGCCTCGGTTATGGCCTGCGTCCGTTCAAACGGCTGAATGCGATTCACAAGACGCTGGACTTCGGGATCGAAGTCTTGAACCCCAAGGCTCACGCGCGAAAAGCCGTGACGACGCAAAACCTCTAGCTGCTCCGGTTCGGTTCGTCTCGGATCGATCTCGATACTACCCTCAAATCCGTCCCGAAGATTCAGCCTCTTGCGACCGTCTGTCGCGGACGCATCGAAAAACAAACCTGTTATAAGACGATCCAATTCAGGAGCCGATAGGAACGTCGGCGTTCCTCCACCAAGATGAACATTCGCAAGCCGCGCGGTCCGCAATTCCGGAACAGCCTCTAAATAAGCCTCAAATTCTCGGAGCAAACGATCGACATAAGGAGACTCGCGTTTGTGATCGCGCGTGATCGTCGTATTGCATCCGCAAAATGTGCAAAGCGACTCGCAAAACGGCACATGAATGTAAAGCGACCACGAGCCGTCGTCCTCGTTTAAACCCTTCTTTAAACCTAACTGCAACTCGTGCGTCCATTGAGCCGTCGTCGGAGAGTCAGACCAATAAGGCACCGTTGGATAACTCGTGTAGCGCGGAGCTGGGACATCGTACTTTTCAAAAAGATGACTTTGCGAACTCATTTGAAGACCTCACGCACCAACTGCACATAACGCCGAACGTTCTCTTCTGGAGTTCCGGGAAGCACACCGTGCCCAAGGCCTGCAACCCAACCGCGACGGTCATGCTCGCTCGTGTCCCGAATCGCCCGTAGATAACGCAAGGCCCGCTCTTCAAACTGGTCCGGTGGCAAGAACAAGAGCGATTGATCGAAGTTCCCTTGAATAAACCCATGCGTGAGGCGTTCGCCCGTCATGACTTCACGCAAATCCCAGCGGTGATCAAACCCGCAACCGGCGAGTTCTTCGGAACGAAAAACATGATCGCGCAAATGCGCGGCTTGAATGCCTCGTGCGTAGTAACCGACTTTTCCCGGAAACGCTCGAGTCAGCTCTTTTAAACTAGGCGCCACGATCTCAGTAAAGATCTCTGGATCCAATTCTCCAGCCGACGTATCGAATACCATGACGACTTCGGCTCCGCCTCGAAGCTGCAATTCGATATTGAGTTTTAAAAGCGGGACCATTCTTTCTAAGAACTGGCGATAAAGCGGCAGGTTTCGTTTTGAAGTTTCAAGCCCGCCCTTATGAGCGCCTTCGACAGCGTAAGTAAAGAGCGTCCACGGTCCTCCAACGAAACCGATCAGACTTTTGTTCGCCGGCAGCTTCTCTCGCGTTAGCTTCATGGCTTCGTACTGAAACTGAAGACCCTTGATCGCTTCGCCCTCATCTTTAAACCGTCGAAGCGCTTCGGCATCCAACGAATACGAAAGTTTTGGCCCAGGATCGTACGTAAGCCCCATTCCGAATACTTCAAGAGGAAACAAAAGATCGCTGAATAGAATCGAAACATCGAAATCAAAATCAAGCACGGGCCCCAAAGCGACTTCGCTCGCCAGCACCGGGTCTTTACAAAGCGTGATGAAATCATTCTTTGAACGAAGCCCCTGATAATGCTTGTGGTACCGCCCCGCCTGTCTCATGAACCAAACCGGAGGAGTCGCTTGAGATTCACCTTTTAATGCGGCTTGAAAACGTCGATTCATTGCTACTCCCATGCGCGCCCCAAGCGCGTTTACTCCCACTGATAACCGACACCGCGCACGGAACGTATGCGGGCCGAGTGTTCATCACCGAGGGCTTGTCGCAGCCGCACGATGGCGTTATCCACGGTACGAGAAGAAGGAAAACTCTCTTCTCCCCAAATTTGATTTAAAATTTCGTCTCGACTGACCACAACCGGACTGCGCGCGATCAAGAGTTTCAACAACATCGCGTCTCGCGGCTGAAGCCGCTCAAGAACGACGCCAGGTCCGGAGCCCGCGGATCTGATCTCCAGAGCGCCCCAATAAATCACGCGATCGCTCAGAGTCAGAACATCCGGAGAAGAGTGGTTTTCAAGAACGTGCTTCACGCGCAGTAAAAGCTCACGCAAGTGAAACGGTTTCGGAATGTACTCCTCAGCGCCTAGTTCGTATCCCTCAAGCCGATACTCGGCCGAATTCATGGCCGTGAGAAATAAAAATGGCGTTTCCGCATTCTGCGGATAAGCCTTCACCTCTTTCGCCAGCGCGAACCCATTTCCATCGGGAAGCCCGACGTCGAGTATGAGAAGGTCAAACCGACGTGAACCTATTTCCGCTCGCGCCGTCGCGGCGCAATCGGCCCAGGTCACTTGATACCCTTCCTTCGTCAAGCGCTCCGACAAGGTCTCGGCAAGAGAGCGATCGTCTTCAACCAAAAGAAGCGACTTCATGCCTTCGCCTCACGTCTTTTCGTTTCATGCCCACGGTCAGCTTTCGTCAGCTCGACAATGATAGCAAAACCTCTTGGCCCATCCATGAAGAGCGTTTCGACTTTGGCGCGACCATTCATGCGCTCGATCAGTTTTGCGACTAGATATAGCCCTATTCCGCTGCCGCTCATTCCCGTATGACGGGCGAATATTTCTCCGAGGCGACGAACATCCCCGCGAAAGCCTTTGCCGTTATCGGCGAATCGAATCGAAACGATACCGTCGTACGTCTCAAAACCAATCGTAAGCTCGGAGGCCTGACCGTGGCGGACGGCGTTTTGCGCGATATTGCGCACGATACTTTCAAACGCCCGGCGATCCGCCAGCACCGAAGCATCGCCCTGAACATTGAACCGAAGCGTCGGCCACAAATGCTCGAGATTCAAGACCGTGGCCCGCACTGAGACCGGCTCCAAGAGAACGGAACTTTTCCCTTCGCCGCCATCCGAGTCGGCAAGATAGAGCGCGTTTTCAAGCTGCGTCTCCAAACGTCCAGCGTCGCTCATAATTCGCCGTAAAAGTTTTGCCTGCACGTCCGTTTGCGGCGTGCCCAACTCGTCTTGAAGACTTTCTGTTTGAATGCGCAAGCTCGCGAGGGATGTCTTAAGATCGTGCGTGAACGAGGCAAAGAACTCCGCGATCTGCCGCGCGCGTCGGCTTTCCACCCGAATGTTGTAAAGAAGGGCCGAACCTCCAACAAGCAACATCACCAACAAGACAACGCCCTCGCTGAGAAGCATACGATGCTGGCGTTCAATCTGTTGGGCGGCCTGCGCGTTTTCTGTCGATTGCAGAATCGCTTGGCTCGTTCCAAGTTCACGAATCTCGTCGAGTTGCCGCAGTCCGAAAATCAACCACCACGACGCGAGAGCCAGTGTGAACACCAACCACACGGTCGCCAATGCGAACTTCACCGACAATCGTCGGCTCACCCGAATCGGCTTTAATCCCGTGCTGTCGTTTATTTCCGCCACGCGACTTCCAAAATTCTAGCGCTCGCCTCTTCCAACAAAGCGTCGGTGTGAGCGGCACCGACAAAACCAACCTCATAACC
>JAVFAU010000241.1:0-4078 GCA_034002335.1 Bdellovibrionales bacterium
GAACGGAAGTACGTGCGTGGCGAGTATTCGAGAAGATCACTGAGCTTTGGCATGTACACGCACGCATAGCGATCGACCTGGTTTGCGAAATAGCTTTCTTCATTTCCAGAGCGCATGACCTCGCCCCAGTGAGGGTTGAAGACGCTCTGCTGTTTTTTGATGAGCGATGAGATCGTTTTGTCGATTTCAGAAATCTGCCCCTGCAGCTCTTGAACTTTGGCTTCGTCCGCGTCGCCGGAGCCTTCGATGCGCGCCGTGATCAAATTCACGACCGTGCGTTCGAGCGGTTCTTTGCGTTCCATCAAAGCGCGAATCTCGTTCGAATACGGTTGCGCCTTCTTGTAGTTCTCGATTTCTGAATCAAGTTCCTCGACGACCAATGCCGTACGCCAGTTGCAGTCTTTTTTAAGACGAAGGATGTCGCCGTAAATATGGTCGCCGATATACAGGATGTCGTCGCCTTCGACTCCGAGATCTTTCGCGAATTTCGCGGCACCGCCGCCTTGGTAAATTCCAGGCTTCAGGGCTTCGTCGTAGTTTGTCATGACGCCTGTTTTTGGATCGACTTGAAGAAAGCGCAAGTTGTCCCAGAAGAAGCGAGGCTTTTGCGCAAGTGTCACGACATACTCGAACACTTCGGTCCAGTCCTTGTGGTCTTTCAAGAACGGATTGATCGCATAGTCGAGAAGAAGTTTTGAATAAGCGAAGTCGGAGTTTGTGACGATAAAAAACTTCTTATCGTGTTTCTTGTAACGCTCAAGACCGCGAACAACGCTTTCGTCCTTGATGATGTACTTCTCGAGATTGCGCGCGACTTCGTTTTTCAGCGAGCCGTCGCGGTGAGAGAGGTCGAGCATCTCGATGACGTCGAGGGACATTGTTTCGTAGTCGGGCATCGAAGTGCCATCGGTTCCGTCTTTGATTTCGACGAGCTGGGCAAACAGTGTTGCGACCGAAAGCGAGAAGGCTGTATCGATAGCCGTGTAGGCGTGCGCGTCGGAAAGGTCGATGTAGGTCGATTTATAAAGCTTCTGCTGTTGCGGGAACTCGATGGGCTTGGTTCCGTGGTAACTTGCACGGATCGCGCCGTGACGGCTCACTTTTAGGAGGTTGCCTTTTTTCTTGTCGATGACAAGGCCGCGAACCGCGAGGTTCATGTCGAACTTCAAGGTGAGAACGGATTGCGGGTAGTGTTTTTGTTCCACGAGTTTCTTGCACATCGTTTGATGCGAAAGTTCTTCGAAGGCGTGAGAGTGGTACCGCACCAAAGTGTGGTCCATGTCGAGGCCGATGAACTTGATCTTGCGCATATTGAGCGTGCGGTTGACGAAAAGTTTTGTGGACGCCTCGTGTGGGGTGGTTGTTGGTGCGGGCGCTGGTGCTGGTGCTGAGACTGTAACGGATGGTGTTGACATAGCGCCTAGAAGACACCGTTTCTTGTCAGTGCTCAATACTGCAAAGTGTCGATTTACAGAGTTTCACGCTGAATTTCGCGTTGGATGAGAGTTTTCAGTTCATCGAATGTCGTTTCTCCGGCTCGGAACGAGAGGACCTGACCCGATGCGTTCACTAAAAAAGTGACCGGTAGGGTCATGGACCATTGCTTGCCCGGATCCGAAGAAGAGCGCCGTTGCCAGCTTTCGACAAAGACCTGTTGGTCTCCTTGAACGAGGGCGGACTCGAAGGTGACGCCGCTTTCGGTTAGGAACTTTTTGACCGAAGGTAAATCGCTTTCGTTATCCGCACTGATGAGAAAAAGCGGAGCAAGACCGGACTGTTGAAGACGCACGAGTTCAGGCATTTCTTTGCGGCAGGGCTCGCACCACGTGGCCCAGATGTTGACGATTCCGATCTTTGGTTTTGCCCCGGGCGAGGACGTGGCGTCCGCCTCGTTCTGCATGCTGGCGACGATCCAGCTATGAATTTCAGACTCTGGAGCGACGCGTACTTGTTGAGGACCTGCCTCATTTGTTTGCGGAGGGGTGTGCAGGGCTTTCAGTACCCGCGTGAGGGGCCGGTTCGCTTGCGTCGAATTGATTTCTTTTGTTCTCAAAACAAGGAGGCCAAGAAGGACTAAAGATCCGGCAATCAGACCAACTACGACGATGACAAAAGATTTTCCCATTGCGCCTGACGATACTCCGAGTCCGTGCCATAGTCATGGAGAATGGAACACACGGATTTATCTCTAGCCTCAATGAAAGCGGAGAGTTCGATGACGGAATGTCAGGCGGCGGCTCTCGCTGTTTTACAGTCGCCGGATCAGCCAAACGTTTTCGTGACAGGTGGCGCGGGTGTGGGGAAATCGTATCTCATACGGCATTTTCACGGTCGTCTTAATTCAAAAGAGTATCCGATGTTGGCGTCGACGGGAGCGGCCGCGGTGCTTGTCGGCGGTCGTACTTTTCATTCGTTCTTCGGTTTGGGAATTCTTGAAGGCGGACCGGGTGCAACAGTTGAGCGCGCCTGCCGCAATCGCCAAATTGTGCGGCGCCTGCGACAGATCAAGGGCATCGTGATCGATGAAGTCTCGATGCTCGCGGGGCCCGTTCTGATGGTGGCCGAAGTGATTTGCCGTCGTGTGCGCGAGAACGAGGCTCCCTGGGGCGGTCTGCGCGTGGTGACCGTCGGTGATTTCGCGCAACTTCCGCCCGTCGAGCGGGATCCGGCAAAAGGCGGCGGCTGGGCTTTTCGCGATCCGGTTTGGCAGTGGTCCGCGTTTGATCGGCGGATGTTGCGCACGCAAGTGCGGTGTCAGGATCCCGAGTTCATGCGTGTTTTGTCGAAAGTGCGCATGGGCGTGGTCGATGAAGACGTGCGTGATTATTTGAATGCGCGAACGGGGCCGGTTGAGGTGGAGTTCGAAGGCACGCGTTTGTTTCCCCGGCGCGATCAGACGGAGCGTTTTAATGAAATGCGTCTTGCGGATTTGCCGGGTGAAGAGTCGAAATTCGAAACCATCGCGTCGGGCAACACGAAAGCGATCGAAGCTTTGAAAAAGCAAGCGCCGATTCCCGACGTACTGAGGCTTAAAGAAGGCGCCTTGGTGATGATTCGACAAAACGATCCCATGGGGCGTTGGGTGAATGGATCGACGGGGCACGTGCGGCGCATTCAAACCGGCAAACTTTCAATCGAGTTATTAAATGGTCGCCGTGTGGAGCTTGAAAAATCGAGCTTTTCGCTGATGGATGGCGAGGGCGATACGATTGCGGCACTTACGAATTTTCCCGTGAATTTGGCGTGGGCTTCGACGATCCATAAAGCTCAAGGTGCGACGCTTGATCGGATGGCCGTGGATCTTTCGCGTCTTTGGGAGCCAGGTCAGGCTTATGTCGCGCTTTCGCGCCTGACATCGGGCGATCATTTGAGGGTCGCGCGTTGGGATCCGTCCTCAATCCGGGTAGATCCACAGGTTATTGAATTTTTGAGGTAATTTGAATTTTTCGGGGTGCCGCTCACGCCTTGTTCCCGGTTTTGTTTCAGTAATGGAACAGTCTGTTCCATTACGTCTCGACAGGTCCCGATGAGTTCGGCATACCATTCTTTGTATGGCAGAGCTAAAGACGGCGACCGTGGTGATGGATTCGGTTTTTGACGCAAAATCCGTGAGTGAGTATTTGCGGCGCGAACTGGATCGTCGTTTGAGTGTGAATCCGAGATATTCGTTGCGGGCGTTCGCGAAACATCTGGGCATGAGTCCCGGTGAATTAAGCGAGATCTTGCGCGAGAAACGTCCGATCAGCGCGAAGGCTTGCCAAAAGGTCGCGCGAGCCATGGACTTGAGCCCGACTGAGTTCAAACACCTCCTCGTGTTGTCGGCGACATCGGAAACCCCTATGGCGGCACCGGTGTTTCATCCTTCGAACCGCCTGGGGGAAGATCACTTTCGCCTGATCTCGGATTGGTGGTGTTTTGCTCTCATCAGTCTTTTGGATTTGGAAGACGTCAGGTGGGAGCGAGCCGTGATTGCCAAAAAACTTGGAATCACGCCACTTCAGGCTCAGGGTACCATGGAGCGCTTGGAACGTTTGGGTCTTGTGCGCCGAGGTGTGGGTGGACACATGGTCTCGACAAA
>JAVFAU010000242.1:0-4063 GCA_034002335.1 Bdellovibrionales bacterium
AAATGGGGACTATGCCGTCGGGCCGGACTTCTCCAGATCTTCAATCACGCGAGCGGCGCGGGCCTCAAGCCCTTCAACAAGCTCAAGTGCACGCCGTTTAAGAATGAGCAACTCCTCGGCCATATTCAAAGCGGCCAAGATCGATGCATTCTGAATGGAACCTGTTTTCGTCAGAGGCATTGCCTGTTGGATTTTATCATCCACCATGCGCACAAGTTCATTCACCGTCTCTTTATCGTGTGAAGACTTCAGCCGAAGTGGAACGCCCGCAATCGAAACTTGATAGGACATGCCGCCAGCGGATGTTCCGGAAGTCTTATCAGAGACTCCTCCAGATACACCACCCGAGGTAACGGTGCCCGAACGCGCGTGACCACTCGAACCGGGAGCCACATCGCCTTTACGCACACCCTCTGTCACCTCACGGTTAAGTCCACGAGCTGCTTCGAGAAGTCTTGCTTTTGAAGTCGATGTAAGTCCAGCCATCGGAACCATGCTATTCGCTTTAGTCCGCAATGGCCAGAAAATATGAACGAGAAAGTTGAGTGATTCTAAGAAGATCGCCGTTTTATGCGAACGCCTTGCCCACTCGGTCCGCCACAAAGGCTCTTAGGAACTACCCGAGAATCGAATCGACAAAGCCCTTTGGCTCAAACGGCCGCAAATCACCAATCTTCTCACCCACACCAATCAGCTTAATCGGCAATCTGACTTCATGCACAATGCCAACGGCCACGCCGCCTTTGGCCGAGCCATCGAGCTTCGTCAGTACGACACCATCGACATTCAATGCGCCATGAAACTCTTTGGCCTGAATCAAAGCGTTCTGACCAGAGTTTGCATCTAAAACAAGCAGTGTTTCATGCGGAGCCGTTTCGTCGAGCTTCGCTAGAACACGCTTCATCTTCTTCAATTCTTCCATGAGATTCTTCTGTGTATGCAGGCGACCTGCCGTGTCGACAATGACGACGTCAAAACCCTTTGCACGAGCTCGCTCAAGCGCCTGATACGCAACGGCACTTGGTTCCGTCACATTCTCGGGATCGAAGATTTCAACCGCACCCGCCGTGCCCGCTCGATCTGTCCAAACTTTAAGCTGCTCACCGGCCGCCGCTCGAAACGTATCACCGGCCGCAACAAGAACCGACTTCCCACCCTGAGCAAGCTTGGCTGCGAGTTTACCAATCGTCGTGGTCTTACCGGCACCGTTCACACCGACGACCATCAAAACCGCGGGCTTGTGCGAAATGAGTGCAAGACGGCGAAGCGACTCATCTGTGGTCGCGGCCTCTTGCGTCCCATTTTCCGAAGTCTCATCTAAAACCTCCGCCATCATCGCCGCCATCTTTGCGTGCAACTCACGACGAACCGCCTCGAACCCCGTCTCGCCGTTGGCTTTTAGTTTCGCGAAAACGTGGTCCAAAAGATCTTGCACCGTCTTCGGCCCAAGATCCGCGGTGTAAAGAACCTCTTCAAGGTCTTCTCGCTCGGAATCAGAAAGAGTCGTGCGACCGCCAAACAAAGACTGAATGCGCCCAAACAAAGACGCGCGTGTTTTAGAAAGCGCCTTCGGAAGAGCCTCCGGCTGCGCGTTCTCGGCGGCTTGGACTCCGACCGCAACAGGTTCAGGCCTTGAAACCTCGAGATTCGACAGAATCGGATCAGGCTCGCTCTCTGGAAGTGACAACGAAGATGGCGACGGCTGCGACGAGTCGGCAAGCTTCTGAGCGTTTCGCTCGGCCAATCGAGTCCGGACAAACCAGATCGTAATGAAAATCGTGATTATCGTCGTCAGGAGAAAGGCGCTTGCAAGCATCCAAACCCCGAAACCATTAAATATGAAAGATTCGTCGTTATACATCGGGGCTAGGACATACTCTGTCCCAGCTATGCGCGCAACGGCTACCTACCGCTCTGTTGAGCCCGCGGAGCCGGCTTTGTCTTGAAGAGAGCTCGACGCCGCAACAAATGGTTCCGCTGGTTCAGTCGGCTCCTTTAAGCCAGAGCCTAAAGCGGCCTCACCTGACTCGCCCCCTTGAGGTGACGAAGATGAAGAAAGCGCCCATCTAAAAAGCAAAAACGTGACGACGATCAGGATGATCGCCAGCCCACCCAAGAGCCACACAGCCATGTTGCTCCAGATATGCGTTTCTTCGTTGTACACCTGGGCTCCCCTCTTTTTCGGCGAAGCCCAAAAAGCCGCCTAGCGGTTCAAATCGACCGAAACCATCTTCGAAACACCGCGCTCTTCCATCGTCACGCCGTAAAGACGGCTTGCGACTTCCATCGTGAACTTGTTGTGAGTCACGACGATGATCTGCGAACGCTTCGCCATCTCTTTTACGAGATCGTTGAAACGATAAACGTTGGCATCATCAAGAGGCGCGTCGACCTCATCCAGCAAACAGTACGGCGATGGACGCACGAGGAAGATCGAGAAGATCAGGGACACCGCGGTCAGCGCCTTCTCTCCGCCCGAAAGAAGCGTCATGTTTTGAAGCTTCTTTCCTGGAGGTTTCGCGATGATGTCGATGCCCATGTCGCCTTTTTCCGGGTCTTCGACAAGAATCAACTGCGCTTCGCCGCCGCCAAACAAAACCGGGAAAACCTTCGTGAAACGTTCGTTCACAAGGTCAAACGTCTCTTTAAAGCGCTTCGCGCAGACACGGTTAATGCGCTCGATCACCTTGCGAAGCTGCTCTTTGGCATCGATCAAGTCGGATTGCTGCTTAGACAAGAATTCGTAACGCTCTTTGACCTTGTCGTACTCTTCGATCGCCGACAGATTCACGTCGCCGATTTTTCCGAGTTTGTCTTTGAGGTCTTTCAGTTTTGCTTCCGCCTCGCGAAGCTCGTCAGCCGTGGCGCTGCGTTCGCGGTAGCGCTCCGCGACCTCGGACAGCTCGAGCATGTAGCGTTCGCGAATCTGCTCCACAAGATAGCTTTCTTTCAAACGACATTGCTCACTCGTGAGACGAGCGTCGTTCATCTTCGCTTGCAACTGATTGCGGTTTGAAAGGTACGTCGCAAGACCGCGCTGGATCTCGAGATAGCGCCCGTTCAACTGCTCGTACTCGTCGCGCCCTTGAGAAACCGCCGCACGCGCTTCTTCAAGGCGATGGATCATTTCGTCGAGTTGAATTTTATGCTCTTCAAGCACGACCGAGTTCGAAGAAATCGATTCATTCGAACGTTCGCTCTCAAACGACATGCGCGAGAGCTGAGCCTCGGTGTCGCCGAGCTGGTTTGAAAGCATTTGAACCTGGCGATCCAAACCATCGCGCTCCATGGTCTTTGTAGCCGAGGCTGTTTGAAGCTTGCCGACTTCTTCTTGAAGCGAACCCACTCCACCGCGAGCCACTTCGAGATCTTGAGTCAGGGATTCAATACGAGACTCAAGTTCGACTTTGCGTTCAAGCAAATCGGTCAAGCGCATCTGCAGCTCTTCGAGCTCCGCACGACGCGTTTCGATTTGCGACGTCAAAGAATGGACGTCGCGATCTTGGCGCGAAATCGCTTGTTCGCAGTTCGAAAGCTCTTGCTCCGCCCGTTCGAGATCTTTCTTAAGCGACGTCAGAAGAATCTCTTTTTCCGTGCTACGACGCTCGACCTGCTCAAGTTCATCTGTGATGTTCTTGAGGTTCTCTTCCATTTTCTTAAGCGCCGCCTGAGCAAGACCGAGCTTTCCGCTCCACTCGTCTTTTTTTAGCGAGAGTTCTTTGATCTCACGACGTCTTGTCAAAATCCCGGAATCCGCCGATTCCGCCGTACCGCCGGTGATCACACCGTCAGCCGTGACCGTGTCGCCCTCAACCGTCACGAACGTCCAATCAGGCGAAGCCTGACGAAGTTCGATTGCTTCAGAAATCGACTCGACGACTGCGACATTCTTAAGAAGACGCGAAATCGTCGGCTTGAATTTTTCAGGAGAACGCACGACGTCCGACAAAATCGCACGCACGCGCGAACGATCCGGCTCTGTCGTGGATGTTTCGACCACTTGCAAGCCGCCGGCGACAAAGCTCGAACGACCCGATTTCTGTTCTTTTAAGAAATGAACCGC
>JAVFAU010000243.1:0-4061 GCA_034002335.1 Bdellovibrionales bacterium
GCGGACGCTCGCATCGAAGACATGACCGACGAAAACTATCCCGACCTCGTCGAAGCGAACTTTCCCAACGCGGAAATCACGGACGTTGTAAAAGCGATCTCGCAACTCACAAACAAGAACTTCATCATCGATCCGGGCGTTCGCGGCAAGATTACGATTCTCGCACCCTCAAAAGTAACGGTCGCCGAAGCCTACAAAGCCTTCTTGGCGGCGCTTGCGGTCAACGGCTTCACGGTCGTTCCCTACGGAAAATTCTGGAAGATCAAAGCCTCGCGCAACGCGCAACGCGACTCGATTGAAACTTACACCGGCGCGTATGCCCCCAACAGCGACATCTACATCACGCGCATCATTCACTTGAAACACATCTCGGCCGAAGAGGTAAACAAGCGTCTTCGCGTCCTTCCCTCGAAAGATGGCGAAATGACGCCTTATGAGCCGACAAACTCGCTTCTTATTACGGACTACGGTGCGAACGTCGAACGTATCGTAAAGATCATCAACGAACTCGATCGCCCCGGCTTCGAAGAACAGCTCGCCGTGATTCCGATCCGCTACGCGAAATCAAAAGATCTTGCTGACCTTATCAACCAGATCATCAGCAAAGATCCCCGCGGAGCGACTGGCGCACCACCGACGTTCGGCGCCAACGTTCCTCGTTTCCGTTCACGCGGCGGCACAGCCGCGGCAGGAACACCCGAAGAGCTTTCGCTCGTCGCACCGGATGATCGCACCAACGCATTGATCGTCGTCGGAAACCGCGCGGGCATCGAAAAAGTCCGCGATCTCGTTAAGAAACTCGACTACAAACTCGATCCGGCCGAAGCCGGTGGCGTCTTCGTCTATTACGTCCGCTACGGTGAAGCCGAGAAAATCGCACAGACAATCGGCGGCCTCGCGAGTTCCTCGAGCACGTCTTCGGCGACAGGCGCGGCAAGCCCCCTTGGCGGCGCTCCTGGCGGCGGTTTCGGCGGCGCTCGTCCCGCCTCACCTCTTAATCGCCAAACGATCTTCGGCGGCGACGTTAAGATCAACGCCGACAAAAACACGAACTCACTCGTCATCACCGCTTCAAAGCAAGATTACGACACCGTTCGTTCGCTCCTCGCGAAAATCGACATTCCTCGCGATCAGGTTTTTGTTGAAACCATCATCATGGAGATGAACGCGAACGTCACAAACAGCTGGAACCCGACGTATTACCGTCTTGATCCCGGTTCAAATGGCGTTGGCCGCGCAGGCTTTGGAACTTCTGGTTCACTTGAAAGCATCTTGAATCCACGTTCTGACAGCGGTGCCGTTCTTGGTTTCGGTTCCGGCTCGACATTTGATTTTACGATCCCAGGAACATCCCAAACGGTTAAGATCCCTTCGCTTGTCGCCTTCATCAAATTCCTGCAGTCGAATATGGAATCAAACATCCTCTCGACACCGCGAATTATGGCGCTCGATAACGAAGAGGCTTTGATCGAAGTGGGTGACAAGGTACCTGTCGCGACGAACTCGACAAGCACGGCTGCCGGTGTCACAAGCTCAACTCAGTTCGAACCAGCGACAATCAAGCTTGAGCTCACGCCTCACATTCGCCCCGATTCAGATGTCGTTCGTCTAAAAATCGCTCAGAGCGTAAAACAGGTGAACCCGAATGCCGGTGTCGCGGAAAGTTTAAAAAACCTCGCGACGACCATTTCGGATCGAACGATCAAAACGAATATCGTGGTGAATTCAGGCGATACGGCTGTCCTCGGCGGACTGATTCGTGACGAAGAAGCCGTGGACGAGACGAAAGTCCCTGTTCTTGGCGACGTCCCCGTTCTTGGTTGGCTTTTCAAAGCACGCTCGGTCACGAAGAAAAAAATCAACCTCGTCGTCTTCATCACACCGCGAATCATTCGTGGCGCGGGCGACAACCAAAAACTCCTTGGTGAAAAAGCGAACGAACGTATCGAATGGGTGAAACAAAACTATCGCGGTCGCGACCCTTATGGCGCTAAGATGGATAAACTCCCGCGCGTTTCACAAGGGATCAACGAAGAACGAGCACCGAAGACAAACAGCGACGAGCCAGTGAACGTAAGATAAACTGGGCGTCGGGACAAAAGGGATTGAACAAAATGGCTGCTGCGCAAATCGAAAGCGTTCTGATTAAGAACACGAGCTTATCTGAGGACCAAGTAGCCATTCTTCTCGAACAGCCCGCCGCGACCGGCGCCGCAAATGGCGCGACGATGCGCGAACTCCTGACAAGAAAAGACGCCGGAACGCCTGATGAGATTTTATCTGATCTCGCGGGCCAGCTCGGCCTTACCTACCTCAAAGACATTCCCGTCAACGAGATCAATGCCGATCTCGTTCGCGATATTCCAATTGGGTTCGCGAAAAAGCACGAGGTGCTTCCATTCAAAGAGACCAAAGAAGGTTCGGAATCAATCCAGATTCTGATCACGAACCCTCTGAACACGAGCACCCTCGATGACTTGCGCGTTTTATTCCAAAAACGCGTCGTCCCCGTGATGACATCGAAGACCCGCATCATCGACGCCATCAACAAAGTCTATGAGCGCAGCACCGCGGCTCTTCAAGGCCTCGAGGGAATTGACGAAGAAGAGATGGATCTCGACGATCCGATTATCGACCTTCTAGAGGCTGGCGACGACGACGCGCCGGTTATCAAACTGGTGAACACCCTTCTCTTTCGCGCCGTCAAAGAAAAGGCCAGCGATATTCACATCGAACCCTACGAACGCGACATGGCTGTGCGCTTTCGCATCGACGGCGTGTTGTTTGATATCTTTAAACCCTCCAAGAAACTTCAAAACTCGATCACGTCGCGGATCAAGGTCATGGGCAACCTCAACATCGCCGAAAAGCGCCTTCCTCAAGACGGCCGCATTCCGCTTAAACTCGGCGGAAAAGACATCGACGTTCGTCTTTCAACCGTTCCGACGGCGTTTGGCGAACGCTTGGTTATGCGTCTTCAAGATCGCTCGAATGTCGTTCTTCAACTCGAACAACTCGGTTTCAGCGAGAGCAGCTTGGACATCCTGCGGGACGACCTTTTAAAGCGCACCTACGGCATTATCCTCGTTACCGGCCCAACTGGATCGGGTAAATCGACTACGCTTTACGCGGCCCTCACCCGCATCAACAACTCGGAACTCAATATCCTGACCATCGAAGATCCCGTGGAACAACGGATTCACGGAATCGGTCAGGTTCAAACCAACTCAAAGATCGGCCTCAACTTCGCAGCCGGCCTACGAAGCTTCTTGCGCCAAGACCCCGACGTCATCATGGTCGGTGAGATTCGCGACCTTGAAACAGCCGAACTCGCGATTCAAGCGTCGCTGACCGGTCACTTGGTTTTCTCGACCCTTCATACCAACGATGCCGCGGGCGCATTCCCACGTCTTATGGACTTCGGCTGCGAGCCGTTCTTGATCGCGACCTCGATTCAAGGTGTCGTTTCGCAGCGCCTTGTCCGTATTCTCTGCCCTCACTGCAAAACTCCGCACGTTCCGACCGATGGAGAACTCGTCTCTCTTGGGCTCAGCCGAGAGGCCGTACACGGCGCAACCATCTATCGCGCAACCGGCTGCGACCACTGCAACGGCAAGGGTTACCAGGGACGAACCAATATTCAGGAATTGCTTCTTGTCACCGATGACATCCGCTCAATGATCATGCAACGCCGCGATGGCGGAGCGATCAAAAAGAAGGCGCTCGAGCTTGGCATGAAGACCTTCCGCGATCACGGCATCGAAAAGGTCTTAAAAGGCATCACGACAATCGAAGAAGTGCTTTCGAACACACAAATCGATCTTTAAAGACATCGCGATCGAAAGATTCTTGTCGCGACCACAAAGCGATGAGACGATGATCGCGGTATGCCAGTCTTTGAGTACAAGGGTTTAAATCAGGCGGGAAGAAACGTGCGCGGCTCGGTGGATGCCGACAACGCACGCGTCGCGCGCGCCAAACTCAAAAAAGACGGCATTTTCGTCACGGAAATCCGCGACAAAACAAAGAGCCAAGCAAAGTCGAAAGGCGCAAAAGCGAAA
>JAVFAU010000244.1:0-4055 GCA_034002335.1 Bdellovibrionales bacterium
GCACAACGTGCAAACAACACTCGTGGCGGCTGGTGGATCGACCATTGTTGAGTTCAAGGCGGACACCGCTGCGAATTTGATTCTTGTCGATCACTCGATCTTCCGTGCTTTCAACAAAGGCGCTCTCGGCATGCTGAAGGTCGAGGGAGCTGAGAATCACGCGATCTACACCGGTAAGACAGTCGACTCGATTTACCTTCCAGAAGGCGGCGCGATTCAGACTGTTCCGCAAGAAGCGAAAGCGGCTCCGAAGGCTGAAACGTTCGAAGACCGCATGAAAGCAGGGAAGGTCGTTTATGCGACAAGCTGCGCGGCCTGCCACCAAGAAAACGGACAAGGTATTCCGCACGCGTTTCCCCCGCTTGCGAAGTCTGATTATCTGATGGCCGATAAGAAGCGCGCGATCCGCACGATCATCGACGGGCTTGAAGGCAAAATCAAAGTGAACGGGGTTGAGTACGATGGCGTCATGCCGGCGCTTGGTCTGGATGACGAAGACGTTGCAAACGTCCTCACTTACATCCGCAACACATGGGGAAATAAAGGCGGCGTCGTAACACCAAATGAAGTGAAGGCTGTTCGTAAATGAAGAAACTGATCTTGTTCATCGTATTGCCGTTTCTGGGCTGTGCATCCGTTCCTAAGGAACGCGGTCAAGATGATCGCGTTCTTGTTCCGAGCGGGTTGTACAGCCCGCTTTTTCGCGAACCAGGTGAACAGGATCAGCCGATTTCCTCGTTCTATATGGATCGCACGCCCGTTACGCGCGAACGACTTTATGTGTTTCTTGAGGCGAACGAGAGCTTTAAGAAAGACAAAATCGTTCGGCGTCTTGCCGATGCGGCCTATCTTGACGGTTGGCCTGACGGCAAGCCTCAGCTGGGCACGGAGAACTGGCCGGTCACGTCGGTTTCGTGGTTTGTCGCTCGTGCTTACTGTCGTGAACAAGGTGGGCGACTGCCGACGATTGCGGAATGGGAGTATGCCGCGAATGCGCAAGATCCCGACAATCTAAAGAAAATTCTCGCATGGTACGCAAAGCCAGGCGATGCGCTTGATCCCGTCGAATCGCTTCGCGTGGATCGTCGCGGTCTTGCCGGCATGCATGGTGTGATTTGGGAATGGGTCGAAGACTTCTCATCGGTTCTTTTGCAGGGCGACTCGCGCTCGAGCAATGATACCGATGGTGAATTGTTTTGTGGTGCCGGTGCGCTCAATGCGAAACGGCCCGATGAGTATGCCACATTCATGAGGTTTGCATTCCGCAGTAGTTTAAAGGCGAGTTCAACGGTGCGTACTCTTGGGTTTCGCTGTGCCTACGATGGCGCACGTCGTGTGAAGAAAGATGGTGAAAGATGAAGTGGCTTGTAGGTTTAAGCGTAGCGTCCGTTTTTTTGATATCGATGACGTTTGTGTCGACGGTGCCAGTCGCGCAGGCATCGGGGGCCGGGGAGTCGATTTATCTCTCAAAAGGAAAATGGACCCATCACACGGGACGAGTTTTGAGTTTGGAAGAGTTAAAAGGGGAGCCCCGTGTTTTGACGATGATTTTTACGCGCTGCCCTTCGGCGTGTCCTGTAATCGTGAATGACCTCAAGCGTGTTCGAACGGCTTTGGGTGCCGATGCGAAAAAGCGCGTTCGATACACCTTGTTTTCGTTTGATTCGAAAGGCGATACACCCGAGGTTTTGCGTGAATTCGCGAAGAAGATGAAGATCGAGGACTCGCAATGGGATCTCTTTGTCGCAAATGAAGAAGATACGCGTGAACTCGCGGCTTTGCTCGGGGTTCAGTATAAACAGATCCCTTCTGGAGAGTTCGTGCATTCAAATGTCATTGTCGCGGTCGATTCAGAGGGTCGAGTTCTTGCTCAAGTCGATGGTTTAAGTAAACCAGTGAAGCCTCTGGCAAAGGCTCTTGACGAGAGCTTAAGGAGGTCGGCTAAATAACTCTCGTGAACAAAGTCGAGATATTAGAACGCTATTCCCAAGCCGTCCCTTTGCTGAACCAGGTCTTCGGTAGCCTGGAGGATCGGTTCAAGCGCTTGATAGCGAAGAACGGGCTCAAGCTTCATTCGTTAGATGGGCGAGTGAAGGCGCTTGCAAGCCTTGAGCATAAAATCTCAAGGCCTGATCGCAATTATTCAAATATCTACGAGATTACAGATCTCATCGCTTTTCGCATGATCACGTACTCGGAAGATCTCATCGAAGACGTCGCAGGTCTTATCGAAAAAACATTTGATGTCGACTACGACGACTCCGCGAACAAGCTTCGGAGCGAGGATCAGCAGAAGTTCGGTTATCGCTCCCTGCACTACGTTTGCTCTCTCCCGAAGGATGTTTTGGGGCTTCATCCGGAAATTGATGGAAGGTTTAAGTTCGAAATTCAGATTCGAACGATTCTTCAGCACGCGTGGGCCGAGATCGAACATGATATCGGATACAAGACGGCCGATGAACTTCCCGGGCTATTCCGTCGTCGCTTTAGCCAAATCGCGAGTCTTCTTGAGGTCGCCGATCGAGAGTTCGCGTCTCTTCGAATGGAGATCAAAGCGTACTCGGAACGTCTGCGGGCGGCCGAGGTCGAGGACTGGGGGCCGGTGGATCTCGACAAATTTTCGCTTCGCAACCTCATTGAACGTGAAGAGGTTAAGCGTTTGGATCAACGGGTCGCACAAGTTTTGAATTTGCCTCAAAGCGAGGAGCTGTTCTTCCCGGACTATATTCTTCGCTCTTTGCAGGCGGCGGGTTTAAGCAAAATCCGTCCCGCTATGGATGAGATCGTCGCAAGCGAAAGTCGGCTTGAGTCTTTTGTTAAGGCCTACTTTGAGTTTGCCCAAGCCCACTGGAACTTTTCCGAGAGTGCCGTTGAGTCGGTGAGACGAGGATACAGCCTTCTATTCGTTTCGCATCTGGCGGTTTTAAGTCGTGATACGCTCTTGATTGATAAGCTCAACCGCATCACCCAGTTTTATCGAGATGTGGATTATCCCGATGAGCCAGAGAAAGCAAAAGCGGCCGGGCGCGATCTTATTTCACGATTGAAAACGAATAAACTGATTGAGGGTTAGCGCACGGTCTTAAGCTTGTTGGCGTATTCGATGTAGCTTTCAAGAAGTGCGTAGAGGCGCTTCGTTGCGGCTTCATCTTTTAGTTCGCCGGCTTCGTCGAAGGCTTCGTTTGCTTTTGCCAGTCCAAAAGACTGGGGAAACAGGTAGCAGCCAACGGCTTCAAGCGGAGCACGCGAGTGGCCGAGGGCTCGAATCGAACCGAACCCGCCTGGCGATGCGCCGGTAAGGAGCGTCGGTTTCTTTTCAAATGGGACGGGACGAAGTCGCGAGATCCAGTCGATTGCATTCTTTAGAGGGCTTGCGATTGAGCCATTGTACTCGGGGCTCGTAATAATGAGAGCGTCGGCATCGGCGATGTGTTCGCCTAGTCGGCGTACGCCATCTGGTAGACCGGCCAGCTCGATATCTCCATCGTAGACAGGAATATCAAGGGACTTAAGATCGACGACTTCGACGTCGCAGCTTCCGCGGCTCGCGATATACCGAGCGATCACGTGCATGAGTTTCTTGTTGAGAGAACCGGTGCGCAGGCTTCCTGAGAATAAAATGAACTTCATGGCGCCAAAGTCTACACGACCTAAAAAGACGACAGATAGTTCCAAAGTGGTCTGCTGCGGCTTGTAAAGCTTGGGATAAGAGGGCGTTTGCCCGACTTAATGGCGATTTTAGATCATATCGGCCTTGTTATAGTTAAAATCTATCAAAGAATAAGAACAATCAATTTTACGATGTGGCTTCTTTCGTCGATAGTGGATTCATCAAAAGGCCAACAAAAGGAGACTTAACCATGGCAACACTGATCAATAGCAAGATTCCTGATTTCAAAGTTCAAGCTTTCGCAAAAGGCGATTTCAAGACCGTGACTCAAAACGATCTCAAGGGAAAGTGGACGATCTTCTTTTTCTACCCAGCGGACTTTACATACGTATGCCCGACGTAACTTGGCGATATGGCGGATAAATACGAAGCTTTTCAAAAGCTC
>JAVFAU010000245.1:0-4055 GCA_034002335.1 Bdellovibrionales bacterium
GATAACACCTCGTCTTATCCAAAATCTCATCGATCGCCGCCGCTTCATACTTCACCCCCTGCTTGGCCGCCGGGGCCTCAAGAGCCTGTTTTGCAGCCGCTCGCGGGAGCGGGCCGACATCCGGATATTCAAACAACCTCTCTGCGTAAGACTTTGCCCGCCCCGCCTGCCCCACCAGTTGCGGTAAACCGGCGCCAACAAGAGTTATCGGCAGTTGCAATTGGGTGCATTTGTGCAAGGCCATGATCAATGCCGCAAACTGCCCTTCTTCGATATACTGAACTTCATCAACGAAAAGCACGACAGCCGTTTGTTTGACCTTAGCGGCACGACCGATTTCCACAAACAGCGCCACCAAGTCGCTCTCGAGATCACCGGAATCAGCGATCCCCGGCTCGCTACCCAAATCCAGTCCGAATTCGATATCTTCAAACTTCACTTTCATGGCACTCACAAATCCGCCGAGAACTCTAAGCGCCTTCTTTCCGACCTCCGTCGTCGCCGAACGCAAATCGAGCTTAAGCAGGGCGGTTCTCAAAGCCGGAATCAAGAGCGCTGGCAATGACCGCTTTTCAGGTGTCTCAATCGAGACGACCGCGAAGCCGCTCGCCTCCGCTTCTTGTGCGAGGCGGGTGAGCAACACCGTCTTGCCGACACCTCGCAACCCAACCAAAAGGAAGCCTCTAAAGGCCAAACCGTTTCGACAGCGGTCTAATTGAATCGAGACTTTTTCTATAAGCTCGTCTCGACCTGCTAATTCAGGAGGGAGAGTACCAGCACCAGGTGCATAGGGATTTGTTCTTGGATCCATTTATAGTGAAGTTACCATAGTTTATTGTTTTTTGCTAAATTAATGTAAGATTCCTATAAATTGACACCATTGCCCCGTGCGCAATGACCGAACCGCCAATCCATTAGTCTACATCAAAAAGCCTTGCCCAAATGGAGAGATTGATAAGCCTCCATTGTACATCCGGGGACACTAGATCACTTGCTCGACCTATTTGGCCTTGTCCCAGTAGCGCACCTACAAACCGAGAGTTAAAAACCCGATCGAGCCATAGCCGTTTAAAGTCCCGACTCCAAACTCGGTCCGGTGGCGCAAAACCGACTTTGTCGTGACGATCGAGGATACCAGCGGGAACAACATCTAGCATGGCGTTTCTTAATACCACCTTCTGCAAGCCACCAGAATCGATCTTAAAGCCCGCAGGTAAAGCGACACCAAGTTCCACCAAACGGTAGTCCAAAAATGGAAGGCGGGTTTCGATCGAATGATGCATGGAGTTGCGATCTTCGTAACGAAGCAGCTGAGGAAGGTTCGTTTCAGTAATGTCCATGATCTGCGCCTGGCGAGGATCAGACAGATTGCGTCGATATCGAAGCAAGTGCGCTTTCGCCTCTTTAACTTCGTTCGGTCTTGTTCGAAAAAGCTCGGTTTCAAGTTCTCGTTTTTCCATAACGCCGAACTGGCTTGCTAAACGCTTTGCGATCAAGCGAGGCCGGAAACCACCCACACCTTGGAGATACTTCGGATAGCCCAAAAAAACCTCGTCGCCACCTTGGCCGTCTAGCAAAACGGGCACGCCAAGCTCTTTGGCTTTCGCCATGACGGCTTCTTGCATGAATACAGACAAACCACCAAACGGCTCATCTTGCAAACGAACGACTTCCTCTAGTTTATCTAAGAAGTTTTCCGGACGCACACAGTGCCAATCAAGCCCGCGTGAATCGGCAACCTGTTTGGCAAACGCCGTCTCGTCATTCTGCGGATCAAGGCTTGAGGCCGTGATACCGATAAACGAAGAGCCGGCATTAAGATCGGCCGCAATCGAGGCAATCGATGAACTATCTATGCCACCGCTAAGACATGTTCCAACCGGCACATCCGAGCGCAGGCGCACACGAACAGCATCCGTTAGAACCTTTTGTACCTCGCGCGCCGCTTCGTCTTCGGATTTCACTAACTCAACAATCTCTCGCTGAAGCAAATCGACTCTTTTTCCAAGATCGTACCATTTCCCTGTCATCCACTTTGCCTGCTCAAGATCGAATCTCAACCAGTGGCCCGGGCGAAGTTCTTTTACGTCTCGAAAAAATGTACGTTCGGAAAAACCAAGATGGCCCGTGAGTAAGTAGTCGACAACCGTTTGATCATCGACACCACTTGAACGGCCAACACCTAAAATCGCTTTTATTTCGCTTGCGAACTGAAACTGTGTCTCCGTTTCACGGTAATAAAAGGGTTTTACGCCAAAGCGATCGCGAGCTGCGAAAATCTGCCGGCGAGACTCGTCATAGATCGCAAACGCGAACATGCCATTGAATCTCTCTAAGCAGGTCTCGCCCCATTCTTCATAAGCACGTAGCAAAACCTCACTATCGGTTCCACTATTGAAACGGTAGCCCTTAGCCTGAAGCTCACTTCGAAGTTCGAGATAGTTATAGATTTCGCCGTTGTAAGTAAGGACCAAGCGTGAGCCCGTTCGGGCTTTCACAATCATCGGCTGATGACCCGCAGGAGACAGGTCCAAGATGGCAAGCCTGCGATGACCGAAGCCGAAGGCTTTACCGGAAGCCTCTTCAACAAAAACACCTTCGCCATCAGGGCCTCGGTGCTTTTGCTTTCTATTCATCTCGCCAAGGTCCACCTCAAGCCGCGCACGCAACTCTTGGGTCTCTCCGATCCGTTTTTGGATAATTCCGGCGATCCCGCACATTTTATTCCACTGTCGTTAACATTTCGATTCGATCGCCCAGGAGGCGATATCGATCACCCGTGTGAGGGCAGGTATACTCACCTGCTTCGCCAGAAAGCGGAAGCTCCACTCGTTCGCCAAAGCGACTCATCCACCCGATTTGTTTAGCCGGGACTCCGGCCATAAGAGCAAATGGCTTTACGTCTTTCGTGATGACGGCACCGGCTGCGATAAAGCAGTACTCACCCAGTGTAACGCCGCAAACAACCGTCGCATTGGCGCCGATCGTTGCCCCTTTTTTTACGCGCGTATCGAGATACTCATCTTTGCGAATCACAGCCGAGCGAGGGTTGATGACGTTGGTGAAGACCATCGAAGGCCCACAAAATACATCATCTTCGAGATGAACATTGTCGTAGATCGAAACATTGTTTTGAATTTTGCAGTTACGGCCAATCGTCACGCGGTTACCGACAAAGACGTTCTGTCCGAATACGCTAGCTTCGCCGATAACAGCGCCACCACAAATGTGCGAAAAATGCCAGACCTTGCTGCCTTTTCCTATTTTGGCACCTTCATCGACAATCGCCGTCGGATGTTTGAGATAGCCTTCGGTCTCGATCATATCTTTCATCGAACGCTCGTCTCAGGAGTCATTTCACGAAGCTTTTCGACGATCGCAATTGCAGCGTGAGCGGCCTCTAGGCCATAGCCTTTACCCTCAAGAACATCTTTATAAACACGGTTGTGAAGCTCGGTAAAACCTTCTGAAAACTCAAACTCAGAACCGTCAATTTTGAGTGAACGATAAGTCGTTTTGCCCGATTCTTTCGCCACTTGAGGTAACTTCTCTCGGTCGATGCAAAGGTACCAGTTCACATCGGCGCGTTCGAGTTTCAAAATACCGGCCTCAACAGTCGCCGTCTTTTCTGTCAAACGCACATCTTGAGCCGAACCAAAAATCCAAGTGAGCATATCAAAAAAATGAACGCCGATATTCGTCGAGAGGCCCCCCGACTTTTTCACATCACCCTTCCACGACTCATGATACCAGTTACCACGGCTGGTGAAATACTTGAGATCAATTTGATGGCGCTTGCCACCTGAAGCTTCGACTTTGTTTTTGAGGTCGAGAATCGCATCATGCACACGTAGCTGTAAAACCGTGTAGAGTTTGCGATCATACTTTTTTTCTGCAACTGCAAGATCTTCGAGTTCTGCCGTCGTTAGGACGAGAGGCTTTTCGCAGATCGCATTCGCTCCCAGGCGAAACGCAGCTTTGATATGCGAAGCATGCAGGTAGTTGGGCGAGCAGATTGAAACGTAATCGAGTTTTTCGGGATACTTCTCAAGAAA
>JAVFAU010000246.1:0-4033 GCA_034002335.1 Bdellovibrionales bacterium
CTGTTTTCAATTTCGGCGTGATTTTAAGCTCAACCGTACGACCACCGCGTAAAACTTGAACCGGTACTGTCACGTCGGCCTTCAGTGCCTGAAGGCAGTACACGTAATCGTAAATGCTTTCGATTTTAATTCCACCTAAGGCCACAATCACGTCTCCCGCGCGAAGCCCTGCCGCTTCCGCTGGCGAGTCCTTCGAGGTACCCGAAATCTTCACACCCTTCACGCCTTCTTGCGTGTAATCAGGAACCGTTCCCAGGTAAAGACGGAACGAACGTCCTTCTCCTCCTTGTGGACGCCCCGCTTCGACCTTCTCCCATGTCAATCGAGAGTCGGCCTTGGCAAGTTCAACCGAAGCCGCGTCTACGACTTTCGCGATCTCGACAAGCCCTTTGAAATTAAGCGTCTCGTAGCGATCACGTGGCGAGTGGTACTCGCCATGAGCGCCCGTGAAAAACGATAAGATTGGAACTTCTTTTAAGTAAAAAGCCATCGCATCCGTCGGCAAATAGGGATCTGCGACCGAACTGATCGCAACCGGCCACCTTTCGACCCAAGACTCGAGAAGTCCGCGCCATTGGCGAGCCGAGCCCGTACCTTGAACCGAAAGCGTCTCTCCCAGTCGACCCACCATATCCATGTTGAGATACGCGTGAATCTTTGGTCCCTTCCATTGACTCAAAAAATAATTCGAACCGAGTACACCAAGCTCCTCAGCCGACCAGACCGCGAAGATCATATCGCGCTCAGGTCGCTTTCGCGATGTCCACGAATGAGCCACCTCAAGAAGAGCCGCGACACCGGAGGCGTTGTCATCCGCGCCATAATGCACATGTCCCTGCTCGCTCTTGCGCGCCAAAGAAGCTCCGCTTTCACCCAAACCCAAATGATCGCCGTGCGCCCCCAGGATCACCGGCCCAAGGCGACGGCTCGACCCGCGCAGACGCCCGTAGACATTCAGCGCCGAAGCCTTTTGAAACTGAAGGTCAAGCTTCCCACCCAAGGAAACCGCAAGAGCGTGACTCTGAACTTCGCCGCGATCAAGCGCACGCATCATGCTTGCCAGAGATTTACCAGCCTGTGACTTCCCACTGCCGGCGAAGAGACGATTCACAAGCGCCGGAGCCATATGCACAACCGGAATACCGACTTCGCTTGCACCTTCAAACTTAAGGACACTGAGTCCCGCTCCAGCAGCGGCGTTCGGGTGATCGATCAAGATAACCCCAACCGCACCCTTTTGCTTCGCCACCAACGCTTTGTGCTGCGGACGTGAATAGAGATGATAGTGAAAGCGCCTGTCCGTCGAGATGCTTTCTGGGAGGTCTCGCAGAACGACAACCCATTTTCCACTCGGATCAACCCCTTCGTAAGAATCAAAGGCCGCGATTTTGTCGCTCGCCGGAGCCGCAATACCGTAGCCTGCGAAAACAGCGCCGGCCTCCATTACATCGCCCGACTTTGAAATCGAAAGCGGCATCCAATCTTTTTCGACCGTTAAATCCGAAGCCGCTCCGCGCTCACGCATCCGAAGCCGATTGCCTTGGCCCAAGGTTACGCCCGACGTGAACTCAAATGGCTGAACCACCGCCTCAAGCCCCATCTCACGCATGGTGCGCGCGATCTCTTGAACATAAACTTTTTCCTCGGCGGATCCTGGGCGACGCCCCTTCATACTCTCGCTTGCAAGATATGAAACCCACGCACGCGCATCTTGCTCGCGAATCTCGGGCCGAAGCCCCGTTCCGAGACCATCTTTACGACCCGCGAGCTTCGGCACCTCGCGACCAAGCCCAAGAACCGAACGCGCCCAGCCGTCGTCCCATTTCGCGATATAAATCTGCGACTCACCTTTTTCATCTCGACGCGTCCAAGAGATCTCCTGTCCGTTTGGCAGGAAAACCGGAAGCCCATCAAAGCCATCGAGGAACGAAACGCGAACAGGTTCTTTTTTTCCTGCGGTATCGACGATGAAAAGCTCGAAATTCGTGTAACCAAGCTTGTTGGACGTGAAAACCACGTAGTCGCCGCTTGGATGAAAAAACGGAGCCCAGCTCATCGCCTTCATATTCGTGAGCTGCTTTTCTTTTCTAGTTTTAAGATCCATCACCATGATCTCGGCGAACTGACCGTTCGGAGCAAAACGACGCCATGTGATTTTAGAACCGTCGGCCGAGAAGAACGGCCCGCCATCGTATCCGCGCGCCGTCGTAAGCCGCTCCACACCCGAACCATCGGAGTTCATGATGTAGAGATCCATCAAGTACGACGGATCTTGCGCGAAGATCTTTTTCTCCGCCTCCGTCAGCGTGTCGGCTTCTTTTCCTGTCTTCGGGTCCTTGTAACCCGAACGGTTTGAAGCGAAGACGATCTTTTTACCGTCCGGCGAATACGACGCCTCGGCATCGTACCCGGGAGCCTCGGTAAGACGTTTTAAACTCTTCGCTTCCGGCGCTTTCCCTGTCTTCAGCGCATCGCCCACGGCGACTTCGTAAATTTCAAACTCATCGTCAAAGCTCCATGAGTACTTTCCTTTGACCGGGTTCCGACGCTCTTCCCATTCCTTCTCGGTCTTCTGCTTCACCAGCGGATCGTGATGCGTGCTCGAGAACAGGACACGTTTGCGATCGGGATGAATCCAAGCGCAAGTCGTTTTACCATCGCCGGGAGAAAGACGAACCGAGCGACCGCTATCGCGATCAAGAAGATAGATTTGATAAAACGGGTTCTGCTCTTCACGTTCGCTCTGAAACACCATCATACGACCGTCTGGACTGAAATAGCCTTCACCTGCGCGCAAGCCCACAAATGTCATCTGTCTGACGTCTGAAATAAGATCGATTTTCCCAGAATCCTTTTTGCCCACTGCGACAGGTTTGGTTTTGGTCTGCAAAAGACCGTGCGCAGAAAAACTATGCGCGAAGGCTGAACCTGGAAGGCCACAAAAAGCAGTCGAAATGACAAACGAGACGACGACGAATTCGAGAGAAACCAAGGCACGTGTTTTCATGCCCTTAGTCGTATCGGATCATGCCAATTGGATCAAAAGAAAAGCTTCAAGCCGACGTCGACGGATTCACGCACGCGTTCTGTCTTCACGCCGAGCACCTCGCGACTGCGGGTTTCCTGCGTCCACGTGCCAGAAATTCTCAACAAACTGAAATCGATAAAGACCGTGCCTTCAACACTCGCACCTTCGATTTCAACAGCCGTCGCGGCACGCGAATCAGCCTGTTCTTTGAACAGTTTCTGGTACTGCCCCTCGATTCCGAAGGCACGCGTCAAATAGAGCGTAAAACGCGCTTTGGCGGACTGATTCTGAACAGACTCCAAGACACCTGCGCTTGGATCGTTTCGATACTGAACGCCGTAGAGGAGAGTCAAACCCGTATTCTGGAGAGAGTCACCGAAAGGGCGAAATGCGAAATGGCCATCCCATCCCCAACTCCCGCCTTGCGAATTTTCTCCCTGCAAATCGACATAACTCCCTTCAAGACCGACAAGCGTCGCATACGCGCTCGCCATGCCTTGAATCGCATACGGTCGCCCACTTTGCTCGACACCATCTAATCGCGTCGTGCGCGAACCGTAGCGCCCACCGATCATGAACTCGTAGAGGCTGCTTTTTTTCGTGTTCCCGGCAAGCCACATATCTTGAAGGCGCGCACGGCGCTGAGTCTCAAACCAATCCGTCAACGTCCAACGGTCCTGGTAACGCTCATCCGCTTTTTTACTAAGGCCCTGCCCCAAATTATCGAGGAACGAACTTCGCGTTCCGCGCTGCGCATGCGCGACAGAATGTCCCGTCAAGAAGGCTTCCCCTAGGAAAAGGATCAAGAGCGAGACCGCGTATATTGCCAAACGATTTACGATCACAATCACGATGATGTTCCTCCAGTGAGAATTCTAACACTGAAACACTGAGGAATAACACCAAGGAGCCAGATCGAGACTACGAGTGTTTCGCTACGAGACTCTTGATACGGTCGACGATGTCTTGAATTGAGGATCCTGGCCCAAATACCGCCGCCACCCC
>JAVFAU010000247.1:0-4019 GCA_034002335.1 Bdellovibrionales bacterium
CCAAGCTACGTTTTGGGCGGTCGCCGCATGGAAGTCGTCGAGAGCGAAGACGAGCTTTTGAGCTATTTCGAACGACACGGAGATTTCATCTCGCCTTCGGAGCCATGTTTGATGGATCAATTTCTCGAAGGTGCGCTGGAGGTCGATGTCGACCTCGTGCGCGGGGTTGATTGGACGGTCATCGGCGGAATCGTCGAGCACATTGAAGCGGCCGGCGTGCATTCGGGCGACTCGATGGGGGTATTGCCGCCTCAGCGCTTGAAGCAGGCGACGTGTGAGATGATCGAGGAAATTTCAAAACGTCTTGCGGATAAGATCGGCACGATCGGCCATTTGAACTTGCAGCTCGCGGTGAAGAACGACCAGGTCTTTATTCTTGAGGCGAACCCGCGAAGCTCGCGTTCGGTTCCTTTTGTGAGTAAGGCGACCTTGATTCCAATGATCGACCTCGGCATTCAGGCTTCGCTCGGAAAAAAGGCGAGCGAAGTGCAGCCCGAAAAGTATCAGTGGAACAAAACGCCTTACGTCAGCGTGAAGGGTGTCGTGTTTCCGTTCAAAAAGTTCCCTGAATCTGATTCGATCCTGGGGCCTGAAATGAAATCGACGGGTGAGAGCATGGGGCGCGGGGGAGACTACGCCGAAGCTTTGCTGAAGGCCTCGATCGCGAGCCATGTGACGATCCCGCCCGCGGGAGAAGTCTTTCTCTCACTTCGTGATCGCGACAAAGAAGAGCTGTTGGGTTTGGCTAAGTCTTTGGTCGGGATGGGGTACCGTCTCTCTGCGACTTCTGGCACGGCGCGCTTTTTGTTCAATGAGGGTATCGACTGCGTTCCTGTTAAAAAGGTGCACGAAGGTCGACCGAGCTGCGTGGATCGAATCCGCTCCGGTCAGGTGGCGCTTGTCATCAATACGACGTCTGGGCGCCGGGCCGTCGAGGCTAGCTTCGACATTCGTCGCAGTTGCATCGACTTCTCGATTCCTTGTATCACCGAAAGTCATGCCGCCGAGGCCTTGTTGACGGCGCTTCGCAAACAAAGGTCGCGTGAGTTTACAGTTCTCGCTCAGGAGAAAATGATTTAACCTCGATATGCTATGGAAGGCATATCAAGACGACATCATTTCAAACGAAACTCAGTTTCTTTTCTGGGGACCTTGGCTCTGTCGCTCTTTGTGGCGGGCGCCGTTCAGGCTGCGTCGCCTAAAGAAATTCACATCGGATTCATTCCGGGTGAAGGTGTCGCGGACCTCAAGGCGAGGAGTGAAGAGCTGGCACAGCTCCTCGAAAAGCGGACGGGACTCAAAATCAAGCCCTACGTGGGAACGAGCTATGGCGACCTCGTTCAAAAAATCGTCGAAAAGAAAATCGACTTCGCCTTCCTAAGCGCTCTTTCTTTTGTCGAAGTCGAAGAGAAAGTGGGAGTTAAAGTCCTACTTAAGAAGGTTTGGGATCAGGGTTTTTATTACAGCGTGATCCTATCCAAAACAAACTCCAGTGTTCGAAAGCCGAGCGATCTTCGTGGCAAACGAATCGCCTTTGTCGACGAACGGTCCGCTTCGGGATATCTTTACCCTCAGGCATTGCTCAAAGAGGCTGGCCTTGATGTTAAAAAAGATCTCAAGAGTACCGTTTTCTCGGGCGGTCACGATAAGTCGGTCGAACTCCTAAAAAAGGGCGAAGTCGATGCGATCGCGGTTTTTTCAAACGATAAAAAAGGCCGCGATTCCGCCTGGACACAAAACGGCGGGAAAACCAAAGAGGCGCGGATCGTTTGGGCGAGCGACGCTATTCCCAATGATCCTTTCTGCGTGCGCGATGAGTTTTATCAAAAGCATCCCAAAATCGCGCACGATTTGATGTTTAGTTTGATTGAGATGAACGAGGATGCGGAACTTGGGCCTGAGTTGAAGCGTCTTTTGGGCGTAAGCTCCTTGATGGTGGCGACGTCGCAGCAGTAACAGCCAGTGCGCGATCTGCATAAGAAGATGGAGAAAGCTTTGCAGCGGGGGGCGACGTGAGTCGAACGAGCGTGATCGAAGTGCGCGATCTCAAAAAGTCTTATCGTGGACAGGTCGGTCGTAAGCGGGTCGAAGCCTTAAAAGGCGTTAGTTTTTCGATTCAACCGGGCACGATTACGGGGTTTCTGGGGGCGAACGGGGCGGGTAAGACGACGACCATCAAGTGTCTTCTTGAGCTGGCTTTTGCGGACTCAGGGGAGATTTCTTATTTCGGAAAAAAAGGCCTGACGAACGAGGCGAAAGCGAAGATCGGCTTTTTGCCGGAGCGTCCTTATTTTTATGACTACCTCACGGGGCGCGAATTTTTAAAGTTTTACGGCCAGCTCTCAGGGCGCATTTCGCGGTCGGAACTCGATGCACGGGCGACGAAACTGCTCGAGCGAGTGGGGCTTGGTCATGCGGGAGAGCGACCTCTGCGTGGGTATTCAAAAGGGATGCTTCAGCGAATCGGGATTGCGCAGGCGCTGATTCATCAACCGGAGTTCATTATCCTCGACGAGCCGATGACGGGACTTGATCCCGATGGGCGCTTTGAAGTGAGAGAGATTATTCGTGAAGTGGCAAGCCAGGGGACGGCGGTTTTTTTCTCCAGTCATTTGCTGCCGGATGCGGAAAGTCTTTGTGAGCGGCTCGTGATCTTAAAAAAAGGGCAGTTGATTTTTGAGGGGCGAACAGCCGAACTTCTTGGGCAGGTGGAGTCGAAGTGGCAAATCGTTTTCGCGCCGTCAGCCGCCGCGAGTGGTCCGGTCGAGAGCCTTGTCGTCGAGACGCGTGAAGCTCTTCAAGGGGAACTTGATCGTCTGCGTATGGCGAAAAACGAGATTCTTGAAGTGAAGGTGAAGCGCATGGATCTCGAAGAGATCTTCGTACGAATGGCGTTTGACCCTAAATCGGAGGTTCGATCATGAGGTCGGTTCTGATTATCGCAGGCAACACTTTTCGGGAAGTCATCCGTGATCGTATTTTATACGGTTTGATCGTCTTCGCGTTGATGTTGCTGTTCCTCTCGCTGGCTTTGGGACAGCTCACGTTCGACGAAAATATACGGCTTTCCGCGAACTTCGGGTTTACCGGGATTCACATCGCGATTGTGGTGTTGGCTGTATTTGTCGGAAGCACCCTGGTTTCAAAAGAGATCGACAAACAGACGATCCTGACTTTGTTGGCGCGTCCGATTTCTCGCGCTCAGTTCATACTGGGCAAGGCCCTCGGGCTGATGGGCGTGTTGCTCGTCGTTGCAACAGGGTTGTCCGTTATATTGTCGACCCTTCTCTTTTTTCTGAACTTCGAGTTTTCAATCGCTTACCCGATCGCCGTTGCCGGGATCATTCTCGAGGCGGCGGTGCTCCTCGCGGTTGCTCTCTTTTTCGGTTCGTTTTCGCGCCCAATGATGACTGTGATCTTCACTGTCTCCGTCTTTTTGCTGGGGCATTGGATCGATTCACTTCATTTTTTCGTGAGTCGTTCGGAGTCGGCGGTTTTTAAATTCGTCGGAACGGCTGTTGGCTACGCCATACCGAACTTGGAAAAGTTCAATTGGCGGGCGGCTCCTGTCTACGGTTTAGTGGTGCCGGGGACGGAGGTCTTGTCGGCCTTTGGAGCGATGGCTGGTTGGGGATGTATTCTGATTGCTGCAACGGTTCTTATTTTCCGGAGACGCGACTTTGTTTGAGACACCGATGGATATTTTGATGTTCGTTTATCTGATCGTAATAGGCGCCTGCTTCGGCAGCTTCGCGAACGTCATCATCTATCGACTTCCTCTCGGGAAGAGCATCGTGCGTCCCGGCAGCACGTGCGGATCTTGTCAGCAGCCGATTAAATATCGTCACAACATCCCCATTTTCGGATGGTTTCTTCTTCGCGGAAAATGTGCGAACTGCGGGGCGGGATACTCGATTCGTTACGCCATGGTTGAGCTTTTGACGGCGGGTCGTTTTGGGCTGGCGTGGTGGCGCTTCGGTTGGTCGTGGACGCTTGTCGAAGCCTTGGTTTTTATTTTC
>JAVFAU010000248.1:0-3999 GCA_034002335.1 Bdellovibrionales bacterium
GGGCTCGCAAAGCTGTTGCAGAAGCGGGCTTTCGGATTTAAGAGCTTTAAAAACTACAGACTTCGATTGCTAAGTCTTTGAAGGTATTGGGATTTGACCAAAGTTCCACCATCGAGTGAGTAGAACCACTGTTTCCAAAGCCCCTACTCATCAACCTGCATCCACACGACGATCTTCAAAACTTCCAGCGGCTTAAAGAAGTTCTCTTTGCCAGCTCGGCATTCCCCCTCGCATTCGCCCCGCAAACGGTCGAGACCTGCGTCGCAAAAAACAACGAGGCTTGGGCACATCAGGAGTTTCCCTTCACATGCCCGCAAAACGAACTCGAATCCGTGGAGTTTGTCGACGGCGGCATTCTCGATAACAAGCCTCTCGCTCTCGCCGAAAAACTCGCACGCACCGGACTTATCGAAAACCCGCAAAGCCAATACATCTGGCGGGAGATCCCAACCTTTACACCAAACGACCCACGGTCATCCGTCAGCTCACGCCTTCTGTATTTTTACTCCGACCTAAGCGTAGAACCGTAGAACCCTTCACGAAGGTTACGCATCGTGACCAACAGTTAAAAGAGAAGATCCTCGCATAGAGCCAATAATTGGCGGGGTGGACGGGACTCGAACCCGCGGCCTCCGCCGTGACAGGGCGGCGTTATAACCAACTTAACTACCACCCCGCGTGGCAGAAGTGATCCGATAAGGATCAAACCGAGACGTGAAGGACTACCGAATTAGATGAAACCGTGCAACTTCCTTTTAACAACTGCACAATTCTTCCGCTCAAAAACTGGCTTCTGGTGCATTTTAAGGCGGTTTGAGGCCACAAATGCGCCAGAACCAAAAGATCGCCTCAAATCGTACCCCCTCTCACCCTCGACAATCGCTATTTCGAGGAGCAAAATAAAGCCGTCACGATCATATCCCGACTACACCGACCCACACAGGAGGTCCTCATGATTCGCTTCGCTCAAATGCTCGTAGTGGCCGCTCTCGCGATTCCAGGTTTTGCGTTTGCCGATACAACCGTCGACGTAAAAATCAAAGGCATGACTTGCGGCTCATGCGTTCAACGAGTCTCCGAAGAACTCGCCAAACTCGATGGCATCGACAAGAATTCCGTACAAGTCGAACTCGCAGGAGAGCACGCGACCCTCACCGTGACGAAGAACGACGAGAAGACTCTCGCCTCTATCAAAAACGCGGTAAAAAAAGCTGGGTACGAAGTCGCCAAGATCGACGTCGTAAGCGAAAACAAAACGAAAAAGAACTAATTCCCCAAAGCTACTGAGCCGAACCAAGTTCGCCTCGGTAGCTTTCAAGCTCATATTCACCTTTGCGTTCTCTCTAATACTCCTCATAAGCAAGTTCTCTGCTCGCCCGCACTCCAGCCTCCACTGAGGCGACCCAAAAATACCCGCCAAACCATCCCTTTCGCGCCCTCACTATAGAAAACTTTCGGTAACCCTAGGGCAACTTGAGCCTCATGAACTCTCTAGCTAATGCATTCATCAATCGCAGTCGGCAGAAGCCACACTGAAATGATGGTCGTCTAACAGTCAGGAGTCTTATGAAAACCGTTGTCCGTTTGCGATGATGGTCGTCATGGCGCTTGTCACGACCGTCATGACCGGCCCTTTGCTCACGCTTATTCACGGTAAGCGAGTCCTTAGTCCCACTCCCGACCACGCGACTTACGGATCGCAAACCAAATAAGCCCACCGAACGAAAACAGAACCGAGAGACCAAGCCCCCAAGCGTAGAACGAGGTATCGGCCCCACCGTAAAACTCTTCGCGCTCAATGGCGTAGTTCAAGCCGAAAAACAAAATGATGATTTTGAGAATAAAAAGACTCTGCACCGCCAGGATAAAAAAATTGCGCACCTCTTTGGCTCGCAAGTCCTCTTCTGTTTTCGGCTTTTTCGCATCAGGATGACCGCTCGGCAAAACCTTATAGCCCCAGTACTTGGCCCGTCCCGCATGCTCCAGGTGCCCTAAGTGAAAATCGCGCACGATCGCTTGCCATGACTCACCCGCATCTTCACGCGCGCGCATCCGCCAAGATACGCTCACGATCCGCATATCGAAACGCCCCATGGACGCTCGAGAGAAGATCATCTTCGCGCGGATCTTTGGTCATGCTTTCGCCTTCGGCACATAAGCCGTAACTTTAAGTTCCACGCAGATCGGGGTCGGCAAAGCCGTCACTTCGACCGTTGTGCGAGTCGGGCTTGGCCCGCCTTCGTAGCCGAAGTACTTGGCGTAAACACCGTTAAACGCCTTAAAGTCTCGCTTCATGTCTGTCAGGTAAACCTGTACGTCGACAACATCTTCGAGACTGCTGCCAGCTTCCTCTAAAATCACAGAAATATTATGAAACACCGACTCTGTTTGCAGAACGACATCGTGTCCAGAAACCGACCCGCGAACGTCGAACATCACCCCTGGAATTTCACTCGTGCCCGGCCGCCTTGGTCCCACGCCACTTAGAAATAAAAAATCACCCACACGTTTTGCGTGTGGATACGGCCCAACGGGAGGCGGAGCTTTTGAAGAGCTGACTCCGGCTTTAGGGGCCGCGAACGTTTGAATCACCGGAGCCGTTACCGAAGCCCGCGGCGACACGGTCTCCGAAACAGCCTGCTGGCCCTTGCTCGCGCGGCGGTCATTCATACGCTCAACAAGGTCGGCCTCGTCATTCACCCAGCCCGGAACCGAACGCAGTGGTCGCTTTGGGTAAAGACCGACAACACCGGCTCCCGTTCCATAAATGGTTTCATATCCGAACACGCGCCCTGAAAAATCGTTCGTCTTTCCAGCTAAACCGTTGAGCCACCAGATGCCACGAAAGCCCATGTCCGCATTCGCCTGAACCGAATACTCTCGCGCCACTTCGCTTACGTCTTCAAGACGACCTTCGCCGAAGATCTCAAGGATCTTGCGATTCCATTCGTCGTCTTTTGACGAAGAGAATCGATCTTCGGCATAGGGAATGTCTTCGGTGTGATAACGGCTCGAAAGCCCTGTGATGCAGACGACAGCGACTCGCTTTCCGTGCTTTTCGATCGCACGCATCGCCGCCTGTCCAATCGAAAGCGTCTCCTGCTTTTCGGCGTACATGTTACAAGAGGCCATCGCCGCCGGAAGACGGTTTGTCGGATTCAACAGCTTCTGCGCCACCACGGTTCCCGTATCGATAGGAAAACCACGGTAGTTCACTTCGCGCGTGTAATGCCCCATCGCCTTCACTTCGGAGGCGTAGTGACGCGCGAACTCCGCATCGACCTTAAATTCGTAAGGCATCGAACCGAATTCGTGCCAATTCGAATCGACGAGGGTCCATTTCGGATTCGGGTCCGCTTGAAATAGATAACCAAGCACCGTGAGCCACTGAGTGGAAAAATAAAGAATCATCTCGGCGTCGGAGTTATGAATCTCTTCGCGCACGACGCCCATCGCTTCATTCAGCCGTTGCCATCCGGCGTTTTGATCGGCCGCAAGCAAGGGGTGAGGAAGTCCTGGAACGATGTAGCAGCCTGTGATCAAAGACCCTTGAAGAGCGCGAATCATGGCGCCACCTCCCCAGCCGCATGCGTGAAATGATCCCATTCGACGACGGCATTCCCCGTTCCGATGACAGAACCGTATGCGTGAACTTCCGCACCATAAGAAGGAAAACCAAGAGCCGATAGCATCCAAGTCAGCGCCCCCGCCTTAACCTCGGCAAGAGCCATATCCATGAACTCCGGCAGACAATCGATCATCTCCCGCGCGCGCCCTTCGCGCATCATCTTGAGCATTTCCATATCCCAGAGATATTGCCCGTGGTGATAAATATGCTCGTGCGACATATCCTCCGGAATTTCCGGCTCCGTCGTGAAATGACGATGCGACATCGAGTTCGACGCCAAAAGAACCGCTCGTTTTCCGCTTCGCGCGACGGCACGTGCCGTGGCCCGCCCAAGCTTTTCCATTTGATGCTGCCCGACTTCGTTCGAAAAG
>JAVFAU010000249.1:0-3989 GCA_034002335.1 Bdellovibrionales bacterium
CACAAGCGTGATCGCGTGTTTCGAACTCGTCGTCGAGACCGCGTGCGACCTTACGACTTTGAAATCTGGAGTGTAGCCCACCATCTCGAGACTCGAAAACTCGATGAAACCACCAAGCGCGTTCACGATACGGCCCACGAAAGGCGCAAGTCGAAATCCAATGATCCCGCCCGCGTGCTCGTCACATTTTAAGGTTACAAACTCCAAATTGATTTCGACGTTGCCGGAACGAATGACACCGTTTGCGGACGTCATTTGGTAGGCGACTCGTCCAATGTCAGCGCGCTCCTGACAGTTCATGACCTGACCATCGAAAGTCAGTACCGTCTGAAGAGGCAAAGGCCTCTGAGAAACGGATTGAGGAACAGACTGCGCTTGGGCCGAAACAGCCTGTAGCAATGCCGCAAGAAACAGCGACATCGACAACCAAACTCTCTTTGCGTGAAAACCTTGTGCTGATGCCCGCATGAGCCTGACCTCCCGATATTAAAATACGACGGCGGAAACGTTAGAAACCTTCGAACCGTAGAATAGTAAGTAGGTAGGCAAAAAACGGACCCGGCAAAACAGCAGGCCGCCCCCCAAGCCCTCTCTGCTTACATCGCTTCTAAACGCTTCTATACGATCTGATGCACATTCTCATGCGATCGAATGGAAGCGCCCTCGAAAACAAATGACGGCTTGCGCGTGGCGTGCCGTTATTCGTCGTCAGCGAAGCGGGAGGTCTCCCTCCCTCTTTGCGAAGCTGATTACTTAGAAATGAGCTTACGGTAATCGGCCGCACGCATGATGTTCGCGAGTTCCTTTTCCGTTTCCATCTCGATGCGGATCAACCATCCGTTGTTCATCGGATCATCGTTCAAACCAGATGGATCTTCCATCAAAGACGCGTTCACTTCGATCACGGTGCCCGAGACAGGAGCGTAAAGATCGCTCGCCGCTTTCACCGATTCTACGACGCCGAAGCTCTCGCCTTGCGAGTACTTCGCGCCTTCTTCAGGAAGATCCAAATACACGATCTCACCTAGCTGTTCTTGAGCGAACTCCGTAATACCGATTGTGACGATGTTCTCGTCAACCTGAGCCCACTCGTGTTCTTTCGTGTAGTAAAAATCTTCTGGTAACTGATAGTTCGACATCTTGACTCTCCTGATTTCTCAATTCCATAAGCCCTTGATCGGGCCTTTTCATATTCTCGATAATACTTTTGGCGACGGCGCCTTCTGCCTAGCTCCGTTTCACGAACGGAGTCGGGCACACTTTCGCTTTCGTCGCCTTACCACGGATCATAACCATGATCTCGCTTCCATCCGCCGCGAACGGAGTCGTGACGTAACCGATTCCGATCGACGCCCCCGTTGAAGGCGACATCGTCCCGCTCGTGCAAATGCCGATCACCTCGCCCGCCGGCGATTGAAGTTCGTACCCTTGACGAGGGATACCGCGATCAACCAGCTCAAAGCCGATCAGCTTTCGCTTCACGCCCTGTTCTTTTACCGCGACAATCGCATCGCGCCCGACAAACTCTTTCGCGAGCGGCTTTGTCACCCAACCAAGACCGGCTTCGTACGGATTCGTCGTTTCATCGATCTCGTGACCGTAAAGCGAGTACTTCATTTCCAAACGAAGCGTGTCGCGTGCGCCAAGACCAATCGGCTCGACGCCAAGGTCCTTTCCTTTTTCAAGAAGTTCGTTCCACAGAGCCGCTGTATGGGCCTTCGGCACAAAAACTTCCGCTCCGTCTTCGCCCGTATATCCCGTGCGCGCCACGAGAACCTTTGTGCCGTTCCAAGCGTACTCTTGATGCGTAAAAGGTTTCATCGCACCGACCGCGACGGCATTCACGCCCTCGCTTGCGGGGAAAAGGCGATCGAGCAGAGTCAACGCGCGCGGCCCCTGAACCGCGATCTGCCCCCAATCTGCGCTCTCATTTGTAATGACGGCCCCGCGGTTGTGCTTTTGCACGTACGCGAAGTCTTTTTCGATATTTGCGGCGTTCACACAAAGCAGGTACTCTTCATCCGGACGCATGCAGTAAACGATCAAATCGTCCACCAAACCGCCCGTCTCGTTTGGAAACAAAGAGTACTGAGCCTCGCCGGCTTTGAGCTTCGAAACATCGTTCGTCGTCATCCACTGCAGGCTCTCGACGGCTTTGGGCCCGCTCACACGAAACTCACCCATATGAGAAACATCAAAAAGACCGACGCCGCTTCGTACGCTGAGATGCTCCTCTTTCAAGCCACGATATTGAACCGGCATCCACCAGCCGGCAAACTCCACCATGCGCGCGCCCGCGCGTTCGTGCTCATGCACAAGAGGCGTTCGCTTGGGTTCTAACGATGACATCGAGGACTGCGTATCCGACATTTCTCACTCACACTTTTTTGGTGTTTTTCCCTACTCTTTTCCGAGCCCGCCACTCTTCACCCCAGGCTCAGTCCAGTCAAGAGACGCCGCCACAAGCGCCGTAAAACGGCATTCCAAGGCCGCGCACGGGGCCTCGCGTGCGAGAACTCCCATCACTCCATCAAAATAAGTTATGCCCAAAATAAAGGCACAGTTCGCCAAATCCAATTCATCGTGGTTTCACCCTCGAAAACCCCTAAAAATATCGGCCCCAAGCCACCCGGCCCAGGCTTCTGCACCGAAGCCCGGTTTGCACCCTAATTGCACTCCTTCCAGGCGATGAACCTTTTGGCACGTATTCGACAGCATTTTAAATCTCACTCAGAAACCAAACTCACATGGGTTGCGTTTCCAAGCCTTGCCGTCGCATTGGCCTTCACACTGAGCGCCTGTGGTCCCGCGACTTCATCCATCACACTCACTGGCCTAAGTGAAACAGGCTTTCAGACACCGGATGGTCGCGCCCACACGGGCGCCGATGCGAGCGATGATCTTGAGATACTCAAAAATGAACTCGTCGAGCAGAATAAAGATCTCGCCCGTCGTATTCTTTCGGCGCGCATCGCACGCGTGCAAACGAGAATTTTCGTCTACATGACTCTTCAAGACAGCCTGCAAAAAAACGAACGCGTGAGCTTTGAATTCGACGATTCCAGCGATTCAAAAACCGCCACCCCGGCGGCCGGAGCCAAGGGAACCGATACGGTTCGCTTTAAATCCGTGCGCGGCCTTTTTAGCGACGGCAGCCGATCTTCCTACGAGCTTTCACTTCTTTGCGAACGCGCCGAGGCTTCTTCGGCCTTAGCCAACACAGCCTGCCGCACGGCAACCGTCGCCCTTAAAGAATTCCAAAAAGGAACCTCAACCGAACTCGCTCGAGCCGGACTTATTTTACGCAATCGCGAAGTCTTGGTTCTCTCAAAAGCGCTCTCGCCCAATCTCAAAAACATGCTCTTGAAACAGGTTCTCACGTCGCTTCAAACCGTACGCACAGCATCTCTCGAATCTTTCGAAGTCGCGTGGGGACGTTCGGGCTTCGCGCTTCACTCTGACGAACTCAAAAACCTTCAGCTTTGCCCGGTCGGACGACTTGTTGAAACCAATGAGTCCGATGATCCCCTGCAACTCACCTGCTCGGGCAAAAATCAACCTCGAGAAATCGAAGGCCGCATGCTGGGCAACACCACTCACGGCGAACTTTTCTTAGAGTTGATTTCAACTTCGGAAAGTCTTTTTTCAAAAGAAAAAGAACGCGTGTATTTGATGATCCGTCACAAACGCGCTGTTGACGCAAAAACACGTCCTCAAAACGACCCCAAACAAACGCCTTCGGTTCCATCGGGAACGACAACTACAGTTCAAACACCTGCACAAGCACCTACAACCGGTGCACCGGAAGGGGCTGACGCTGACGAGGAGTCCGACGAGTACGAGTCGCTCTTTCTTGAAGACGAACAACCCGCGACGCCCGACGTTCCAGAAAAGCCCGATCAGACGCCACACGAACTCACGTCAAAAAATGGGCAAACGCGATCTTTAGTACCCGCGCAGCCAGGTGACGGTAAAACAGGATGGTTGGT
>JAVFAU010000250.1:0-3977 GCA_034002335.1 Bdellovibrionales bacterium
CATCAGGCCAAAGAGCGAGAGCGTGAACATGCTCCCTAAGAAGCCGAATTCTTCGGACAAGACGGAAAAAATAAAGTCGGTGTGTCGCTCGGGAAGAAACTCAAGCTGTGACTGTGTTCCCTTGCGGAACCCTTTGCCGCTGATCTGTCCGGAGCCGACGGCGATTTTCGATTGAATGCTGTTATAGCCTTTTCCGCGCGGATCGCGGTTGGGATCAAGAAACGTGTAGATGCGGTGCTTTTGGTAGTCGCGAAGACCGAAGAACCATCCGCCAGTCGCTCCTAGAATCAAAACGCCTGTGAGGCCGACAAGAATGGCTTTGCGAATCTCGACGAAAAGAAGAATCGAGGCGCCGATTACGAAAAGCATCATCGCCGTCCCGAGATCCGGCTGTTCGGCCGTGATGATGAAGGGGACCCCGACCAACACAAGCAGGGGGACGGCCAGGTCTTTCATGCCCATCCCGCTGGGAAACGACTTTTGGGCCAGCACTTTGGCCATAACCAAAATGAGCGCAAGCTTCATGGTTTCCGAGGGCTGATAGCTGAAGAAACCGAAGTCGAGCCAGCGTTGAGCGCCCAGGGCGACTTTTCCCACAAAGATAACGGCGACGAGCGCGAGCAGATTCAGGCCATAGATCACGTAAGCGAGACGGATGAAGAACTGATAGTCGACGACGGTCACGATAAAGAAAACCGTCCAGCCGCTGAAGAGCCAGAAAGCTTGAGAAAGAAAAAGACGGTCTGTTTGAATCGCGCCGACGCCGTGAGTGGCCGAGTAAAGGTTTAAGATCCCGATCACGTGCAGCATGACGATCGGAATAATGAAGTTCCAATCGAGTTTTTTGAAGAAGCCGCGTTCTTGAATTTGAAAACCGGTTAGCTCCGCCACTTATTCTCCCTCGATTGGACTGTCCACTGCCGGCGTCGTTTCTTTAGGTGCGGCCGGGGTCGGTTTCTTATGTACGTTTCGTTCAAGCCATTCCGGGCGGTACTTTGCGACGTAGGCCGCGACCATCGCTTTCGCAACAGGGGCCGCTCCGCTTGAGCCGTGGCAGGCGTGTTCCGCAAGAACGCCGAATGCGATTTCCGGGTTGTCAGCCGGTGCGTAGCCGATGAACCAGCCGTGGTGGCGTTGGTGTTTGGGACGCGCTTCACACGAAGCGTAAATTTGATCGGCGGAGAAGCCCATGACCTGAGAGGTTCCGGTCTTACCCGCGATTTCAATGTACGGAAGGCGTGAGGCGCGCGCTGTGCCTCGTTCGCCGCTCACAACAAGACGCATGCCCTCTTTAACCGATTTAAAGACATTGGACTTGATGTGGTATTCTCCGTTCGGATCGCCTAAGTCGCGCAAGACCTGAGGTTCGAACTCTTTGATCAACTGATTGTCTGGTGAAAGAATTCGGCGCACGACGAATGGTTTTACGACTTTTCCTTCGGTGCCGATGGCATTGTACGAGACCGCCATCTGGAGCGGGTTTGAAAGAACAAAACCCTGGCCGATCGCGACCGAAAGGTTTTCTCCTGGCTGCCACTCTTCTCCGATCGTGCCTTTTTTCCATTCGCTCGACGGCATAAGGCCGGCTCGTTCACCCATGAGTTCGATTCCCGTGCGACGGCCGATGCCGAGTGCGTCGCAGTAGCGATGCATTTTGTCGATACCGAGTGCGATACCCATTTTATAGAAAAAGACGTTCGAAGAACGCTCGATCGCCTGCGAGACGGTCAAGTTGCCGTGGCCGCCGCGCAAATGGTCGTGGTAAAGACGGCTGCCAAAACGCAAGGCTCCCGGGCAGGCGACAATCGTATTTGGCGTGATGACGTTTTCGGCGAGCGCCGCGATTGCGATTAACGGTTTGAACGTCGAGCCCGGAGAGTTGTGATCTTGAATGGGTTTATTGCGAAGAGGTTTGTCGGGATCGTTGATGAGTTTTCGCCATAACGCCGGCGAGATCCCGGTCGAAAAGTTATTTGGATCAAACGAAGGGGCTGAGACCCACGCCAGGATTTCGCCGTTGGCTTTCATCGCGATCGCGCCGCCAATGCGGTTGCCCTCAACGAAAGCGCGCCAAGCGGCCTCCTGAATGTCTTTGTCGATTGTTAAAATGATATTGTTTCCAGGCGTGGCGGGTGTGATGCCCCCCATTGAGCCGAGAAGGCCCATCGGATCGCCAATGGCCTCGCGACCGTGGGCATCGAGCTGCGCAACCGAGATGCCGTCGCGTCCGCGAAGTTCGATATCAAAGACTTCCTCGAGGCCGCTTGTTCCAATCAAGTCTCCCTGCTGGAGACGTACGCCGCGCGCCGCGAATCTTTCGTTCAAAATAGGGAGGCGGCGCTTTGAGACCTCGGCGACGTAGCCGAAAAACTGCGCGCCGTTTTCTTTAAGCGGGTAGGCGCGAACGACGGTCTCTTTGATGTCGATGCCTGTGTAGTCCTGCTTTAAGACTTCGATATTAAAGATATCGTCGCGCGTGAGGTTTTCTTTGATTCGCACGGGACGAAACGGACCGTTGATGCGGCGGCTTCGTTGAACCTGCTGCATGACTGTCGATGGCGGTATGTTGAGAGCGAGGCCAAGGGCTTCGGCCGTTTCTTCGAGGTTTGAAACGTATTGAGGCGAAAGCGTGACTTCGAAACCCGGTAGGTTTTCGATTAAAACTTCGCCGTTTCGGTCGTAGACGATTCCGCGCGGCGCCGGAATTTTCGTTTCTCGAATCGAATTCTGTTCCGAGAACTGTCGTAGTTCTCGGCCGTTGACGATTTGTAGATACCAAAGGCGAAGGCTGAAGATCACCATGGTCGCGCTGAGTGCGATATAAAGCAGGCGAAACCGCGGCTGATATTCTTTGGCTTCCATTTCACTGGATAGGTAATCGCTCATGCGGAATAGGCTCCTGTCACTTCAGGAGGTTCGGCGCGGTGGGTGACCTGGTCGAACCAACGGAAAATCGGAAAAAGAAGTGGGGCAAACAGCGGCGTGAGAAGCGCTTGAATAATCCAAGCGCTGAACGCGGGAGAGGTCAGCGGATGATCCGTCAAAATCCAACTCGCGATGAAATGGTAGATATGAAACACGAGTGTCGCGAGCCCGCACACGAGCATCACATAGGTCGTTGCGTTCCAGTAAAAACGGGTTTTGAAAACTTGCACGCTCAAGGCGACAGCCAGGCATGAGATCATCATAAGGCCTTCGGGCATGGCCGTCGCGGTCGCAAGGGCGATGGCCAAAAGGTGCGAGACGATGACGATCATCATTGTCGAGCGAAACAGCGCGAGATAAACAAGCCCCGGAATCCAGAGGGCTGGAGGCGGGAAGTAGCCAAAAATCTGAAGCCAGAGCGATGTTTGTGCGGAAGCAAGCAAGAGTGTGGCGAGAATAAAAAGGCCGATATTGGCGGCGAGGAGAGCCTTTTCTTTCATTGGCGCTTCTTCTCCGCTGGATCGTTCGGCGTTGCGCTCTCAGGTGTCGCACCACTGTTCGGTTGATTGATTTTCGAAAGCAGCGGCGGACCGAAGCCCGAGGCGAGTTTCTCGTTGAAGTCCTCGTTGCCCGAGTTCAAGACCACGAACACTTCTTCCAGGTTTGAGGGGCTTAAGACGGGCTCGACCAAAGCTTCTTGCGAGATACCGAAGTCTGTTTTTCTCACGCTCGTCACGCGTCCGATGGGAAATCCCTTTGGGAAAAACCCATTCAAACCGCTTGTCACGATCGCGTCGCCGACGGCGACATCATCGGCGCGCTCAAGGTAGCGCAGACGAATGGAGCTTGAGTCTTTGCCGCTGATAAGGCCGCGCGCTCGAGTTCTTTGCACAAGCGCATCGACAGCCGCGGAGCGATCGGTCACCACGAGAATTTGAGCCGTGTCGAGTTCGGTCGAGAGTACGTAGCCGACGACGCCCTGAACCGTGATGATGCCCATGAGTTTTCTCACACCTTGGCGATAGCCGCGGTTGATGCGAATGGATTCGTGA
>JAVFAU010000251.1:0-3970 GCA_034002335.1 Bdellovibrionales bacterium
TGCCGTCAACACCATCGAACCCCTTACGAGAGAGAACGATTTTTCAGTTTCTCTCGGATTGCAAACAAGCATGCTCTTCTCGTCTCTCGTCGGTGAAGGCCGCTGGACCCGAACGCGTTGGAACTTCGGTATCGGACTTGAAAACCTCGCGGCGTGGCTTGGCTCCGATAGCGATCGAGCCGTCGCAACTCCATTTATCGGATTCGAACTCGAGCCACACTCGCTTAACTCAGGCTATCTACAAACCCGGTTCGGTCTCGGCGGCGGCTACAAATTCGGCCTCTCCGAAACCCACGGTCACTGCGACTCCCCATCCAACGCACCCGATTCGTGTCGCGGCGTCATTCTACGGGCGGGCAGTTCACTCACCATTATTGAGCGAGTTCGATTTGGCCTCGATGTCGAGTTCATGCCCTTTCAAAAGGACACCAACGTCCCGTGGCAGATTCTTCCTTCCCTTGGCCTGCAGTTTTATTTCTGATAGTCGTTCGAGGTCATGACAACCCCATCAATCACAAAAACCGGCGAATCTGTCGGCGAGCATTTCAGCGACATCCTCCTGCAAGTAGCTCGCGACAAAACACTTGAAACAATTCAAACAGCGGCGCGAAAAATCAAGGCCGGCATGCGAGAGTCCGAAGCGAGATCTCTTGTGCAAGAGATTCAAGCTGAACTCGGCGCACCCAAGTCGTGGCACCCTTCGCAAATTCGTTTCGGCCCCAACTCCACGCTACCTTTTGGAAAAAAGGGCGAAGCTGATCCGATCTTAAATGAAAACGATATTTTCTTTCTCGATATCGGGCCGATTTTTGATGGGCACGAAGGCGATGTCGGGCGAGCATTCGCGATCGGAGATGACGAAGAAATGCATCGCTGTTGTCGCGACGTCGAAGTCATTTGGCAAGAAGTGCGAAACCATTGGAAGTCCTCAGGAGTTTCAGGCCAGGATCTCTACGAGTTCGCCAAACGATCCAGCGAATCGCGCGGCTGGGTTCTCTTGCTTGAAAAAGCGAACGGTCACCGCATCAGCGACTTTCCCCATGCTGCTCGCATGCGCGGCTCGATCGAAGGACTCGAACACCGACCAGCCGAAAACCGCTGGATTCTCGAAATACAAATCCGCCACCCTTCACGCGAATTCGGAGCCTTTTACGAGGATCTGCTGAATTAGGAAGACTCTTTTTGAAGCTAGAGCTCGTTTTCTAGCTTCAGGAACATCCTCTCGATCGCCTGAAGTTCGTAATCAAGACTTCGCTCGGGTGCACGAAGGATTCTTTTTTGAAAATCAATGAGATTGGCGCTCACGGAGTCTTTTCCAAGTTCCACAAGAACATTTGCTGCGACAAGATCCCCGTGCCGAACTCCATGCCGAAAAAGTATCTCGACTTGCTGAATAAGCTGCGCCTTCACGGCACGAAGCTGTTCACGCGAAATTCTATTTTGCCCAACTAGCTTTTCGAGGTTTGTTCCATTTACGACCTCCAACAATTGACCTACGACAATTCCTTTTTCATTGGTCACAAGAGCATACATTTCCGGCGCGATACGACGCCCCTCAAACTGCAAGCCCGAAAGAGACTTTGTAAAACTAAAGGAACTGATCAGGCTCGCGGTCAGATACTTCGCTTCTCTATAGTTCCCATGCGTCCATTCCTAATCGACATCGGCCTCGCGCCGATTTCGTTCATATTGAGCAAGCTCCGCTCCGCGAATGTCCATCTTCGATAAAGTCTTTAGCTGGTTCGAAGTCAGCGTTAAAACCCCACCGTACAATTCAGCGAGGGGATCGTACTCACGCCCTAAGCGCAAGAGGGCCGGACGCCCCTTAAAGACGACGGAGGGCCGAAGTGCACACGAAACTTCAAACCCTTATCAGAAGCGCGCGCTAACCCTTGCTCTCCATAATATTACCCGGGTGATATTGACAACCTATTTATACCCGGGTAATATTGGGCTGTGGAGGTCGCCATGAACGCTACAGCCGATAACCAAAACGCCCCGTTAACATACACAGCCTTCGCCGGCCAAAAGCAGATCGCTGCTGGCGGGCTCGACGAAGTCGCGTTGAAAGTGAAAAAGAAAATCAAGGCCGATACAACAGCTTCGGTTCTTGTGTTTAGCGATCTCACCGGAAAGCAAATCGATCTCGATCTCAGTGGTTCTGATACCGAAATTATCGAACGACTTCGAGTCTTTTTAGCTCCAAAAGAATCCACGGCACCGGCGTCAGGCCCAGGCCGGCCCAAATTGGGAGTCGTCGCGCGTGAAGTTTCACTTCTACCTCGTCACTGGGAATGGCTGGCAACCCAACCCGGCGGTGCCTCGGGAACCCTAAGACGCTTAGTCGAAGAGGCCAAAAAAAGCTCCGGCACCAAGGAGCGCGTGAAACTTTCGCAAGAACGCGCCTATCAGTTCATGTCTAGCCTCGCCGGCAATCTTCCGCACTACGAAGAAGCTCTACGGGCCCTCTTCGCCAAAGATAAACGCAAGTTCACATCTCTTGTGCGAGATTGGCCCGGCGACATTCAAAGCTACGCCAAAGATCTCGCCGAAGAGGCATGGAACTGAAACCATGCAAAGCACGACGCAATTGAAGTACGACAAGACGAACGCCAACCATTCTTCGACGGCGAAGTTGAGACTATAGACTAGTCACTTCATCTCTTTGCCTGGCGCTCAGCGCTCCCGCGAAGTCTCCACCCGTAGGCTCCTGAAACGCGCGCAAGTCGAATAGTGGCAACATCGCGTAGATGTGATCAAAGATATCGGCTTGAATCGCTTCGTAATCCGCCCACCTCGTCGTGTTCGTGAACACGTAGATCTCAAGAGGAATGCCTGTCGAGGTCGGACTTAGCTGACGAACCATGATGGTCATCTCTTTATGAACCTTCGGATGAGATTTTAGATATCCTTCAAGATAGGCTCGCAACGTGCCGATATTGGTCAGGCGTCGTGAATTAACCGCAGACTCTTTGGTTTGAAACGACTTATTGTATTCCGCCAGCTCGGCTTGTTTTCCCCGAAGATAATCACGAAGTGGCAACAGGGCATTTAAACGAAGAATATCTTCTTCTTTCAAAAAACGAATCGATCCGACATCCAAAGAAATAGCTCGTTTGATTCGCCTTCCGCCAGATTCCGACATCCCTCTCCAATTGCGAAACGAGTGCTCAAGGAACTTGTGCGTCGGAATGACCGTGATCGTCTTGTCCCAGTTCTGAACCTTGACCGAGTTCAAGGCGATATCGATCACATCACCGTCCGCATTGAATTGCGGCATCTCGATCCAGTCTCCGACATTGATCAGACGATTTGTCGTAAGCTGCACGCCCGCGACAAACGAGAGAATCGTATCGCGAAACACCAAGAGCAAAACGGCCGTCGCGGCACCTAACCCACTTAAGAAGACCCACGGCGACTTATCGAAAATCACAGAGAAAATGAGAATTCCGGCCGCCAAGTAAACCAGCAGATTCAAAACCTGAAGAAATCCTTTTATCGGGCGGTTCCGAGAAACTTCGAGTTTCGCGTAGTTTTCTTGAATCGCATCAAACAATGCCGAGAACGAACGGGCCCCGATGATTGTAAGAACAATCATGAGGAATTTTTCGACCGCGATCTGTGTTGCACCAGGAAACTCCGCTAGGCCACGAATCCCAGCGGCCAAAGCCACAATCGGCAATATCCACGAAACTTGAAAAAGAAATCGCGAATCAAGAACCGCACGCACCCAGATATTGGACAGGTCTTTAGTGAGATTCTGAAGCAACGAAAACAAGACGCGACGACAAACCACGAATAGAAAAAAAGCGAAAACCACCATCAACCCTGATCGCGCAAAAGGCGACGTGGTACCATCTAATCCCAGAATTTTCTCAAAATCCGTCAACACAGAACTCCTTTCACTTCAGGAGCATTACGCCGCACTAGAGCGCTCTCGTCTAAAAATTGATTTCTCGCTAGGTAAACA
>JAVFAU010000252.1:0-3957 GCA_034002335.1 Bdellovibrionales bacterium
TTACCAAAACCCGCCGAACCGCTCATCTCAACAACCTTCTCTCGTAGACTTTCTCTTATAGACCTTTAGTCGCCATGTACTTCGCGAGATCGACCATACGGCTCGAGAAGCCGGTTTCGTTGTCGTACCACGAGAATACCTTCGCTAATTTCTGAGAACCCGAACCCGTGACCATCGTGCTTGGAAGATCGACGATCGACGAATGTCTGTTGCCGTTGAAATCAACCGATACGAGAGGAGCCGACTCGCAGTAGAGCACTCCTTTAAGAGGACCGGCCGCCGCTGCGATCAAAGCTTCGTTGATCGCCTCGACCGTCACGTCCTTCGCAGCCGTGAACGTCAAATCGACGAGCGAAACGTTTTGCGTCGGAACACGCACCGAGGTGCCGTCGAGTTTACCTTTAAGCTCAGGCAAAACTTGCGATACGGCTTTCGCCGCTCCTGTTGTCGTCGGAATCATCGAAGCCGACGCCGTACGCGCGCGACGAAGATCTTTATGCGGATTATCGAGTACCATTTGATCGTTCGTGAACGCGTGAATCGTGGTCATCAAACCACGCTCGATACCAAACGCGTCATTCAACACTTTCGCGACCGGCGCAAGGCAGTTGGTCGTGCACGAAGCGTTCGAGAGGATTTGGTGTTTCGCCGGATCGTACGCCGAGTGGTTGATTCCAAAAACAATGGTCTCATCCGCGGCCTTTGCCGGCGCCGATGCGATCACTTTCTTCGCGCCGCCCGCGATGTGCTTCAAAAGCTCTTCGCGCTTGTCGTTGAACGCGCCCGTGCAATCGACAACGATGTCAGCGCCCCACGCCTTCCACGGAATCTGCGCGGGATCGCGCACCGCTGAAAGTGGAATAGCCTTGCCGTCGACGAAAAGCTTCGCGCCCTCGCCTTCGCCCTCGGCCTTGACGTCAGCCGCGAGAGTTCCGTGAGTGGAATCGTACTTCAAAAGATGAGCCGCCTGCTGTGGATTACCAAGAAGATTGATGCCGACGATTTCAACGCCTGCGTCTTCCAAAGCTGCGCGAAAAAATACGCGACCGATACGACCAAAACCATTAATACCAATACGCACTCGTGACATGCCTTCAGCGCCTTTCTTGAATATCGAAACGATCGATTCGAGAGGCTTCTACTTACTAAGACCGCCCGACAGGGGCAAGCGCTGAAGTTTGCTACCGAAGTTTACTTTTGCTGCTGAAGTTTACGAAAGAGGCGATGAGCATTCGCAAGCGTCTGCTCGCTCAGGCGCTCAAGCGTGACGCCCTTCAGCTCCGCGACAACCTGGGCCGTATGTAAAACGAACTCGGGCACGTTGGACTGGCCTCGTTTCGGAACCGGCGCCAAAAACGGAGCGTCCGTTTCGACGTGCAGCCGCTCAAGCGGAACGAATTTAACCACTTCACGCAGAGCATCCGCATTTTTGAACGTCACGACCCCACTGATCGAGATATCAAAACCACACTCCAAGGCCTTGCGCGCAAGCTCCATGGACGACGTAAAACAGTGAAGAAGCCCCGTGACTCGCCCCTTGTACTCCGACAATACGAGCGCGCAATCTTCGTCCGCGTCACGCGTGTGGATTTCAACCGGAAGCCCCAGCTCCTCGGCCAAATCCATTTGCCGACGAAATGCGTTCAGCTGAACCTCTTTTGGACTGTTGTTGTAATAATAATCGAGACCGATTTCCCCAATCGCCACGATGCCACGCGACTCAGCCAAATCCGAAGAGTTCACCTTTGAACGAATCCACGCTCCGACCTCTTCGCTCCATAGCTCGGCCTCGTGAGGGTGCACGCCAAGCGTACAAGAAACCTGAGGAAAGTAGCGTTTCGCGAGATCCAGAACCACCGGATGATCCGCCGGCTCCGTTCCAATGGTGATGACGCGAGTCACGCCAACCGCTTGAGCCGCCTTAAGCGCCTCCTCGAACGGAGTTTTAAGCTTATCCAAATGCACGTGAACATCGATGAATTGCATGAGTTTATTCTAGCGCGTCTGAGCAATCTCGGAAAGCCTGGAGGCAAAAGATTCCCAAAGCAGCTGTCGATCGACGTTGCGGCCAAAGTCAGCCTCGGCCTCGAGCGCCAAGTCCGTGATTTTCTCAAGGCGATCGAAATCGAGCGCGACAAGCCAACCACCAGCCTGCGAACGAGCGCGCTTGCGCCACGCTTCGGCGGTCGCTCGCACCAGAAAGCGCAAAGCCATGACATGAAGCTCGCGCTCTTTCAAACCATCCCGAATCGCGGAAAGCGCCTCGCCACGTTCCTTTTGGCTCCCACGCGGGCCACAGGCCACGATCAGAGCCTCGACAAGAGGTTGAATTTCTTCTGACTCCTGCCCGCCGCGCGCCACTTCAAGCGCCACGCCCGGAGACCCCGACGCGATCTCCAAAACCCACGGCAAAAGCTGAAGATCCGGTTCGACCCTCGAAATGACGGTGCGAACCTCGTCTGCAGACAACGGCGCCATGCGTACGACCTGCGAACGCGAACGCACCGTCTGAAGCATCAGAGCGGGACTCGGAGTGATGAAAAAGAAATGCACCCCAGGCGGAGGTTCCTCAATCGACTTCAGCAAAGCGTTCGCCGCCTGCGGGCCAATCAAATGCGCTTGATCGAAAATCAAAACAAGCGGTTGCCCGTCACGCGCAAGACTTAAGAAATGAATCGCCTCACGCACCTGTTCGATTTTGATTTGCGCCCCGTCGGGAGAAACAAAAAACAAAGACTCCGTTTGCGCCAGAGACTGCGTGAGATCGAGCGATCGCGCCTCCCCGGTGATCGCGCGCGCGAACTCGAGCGCCACGAGTTTCTTCCCGATGCCATGAGGCCCCGCAAACAAGAGCGACGGCGGAACGCGGTTTTTCATCGCGTTCAACTTGGCTCGCACTTCGACATGCCCGACGACTGCACCCACGGTTTACGCCCTCAACCAATCGCGACGAATGAGCTCCGCCATCGTGCCCTCGAGCAGTTCGCCCGGGGCCGAGTCCGCATCAAGCTTCACCCAGCGCGCCGGCTCTTCCGCCACTTGCGCTAAGAAACCCTGACGAACTCGTTCGTGAAAATCATCGGCTTCGCTTTCAATACGATCAGGAGCCGACGAAGCATCGTGACTCGCGCGGCCGCTTTGACGGCGGCGGCTGACTTCGACCGTGAGATCCAAAAGCACAACAAGCTCAGGCCGCACGCCTTGCTCGGCAAATCGATTCAATCGATCGACTTCACCACGATCAAGGCCGCGCGCAAAACACTGAAACGCAACCGTCGATTCACTAAAGCGATCGCAGAGCACCCACTCGCCCCGCTCAAGCGCCGGACGAATCACCTGCGCAACGTGCTGAGCGCGCGAAGCCTCGTATAAAAGAATCTCGGTCGCTGCGACCGGCGCGTCCATTTGAACCGTTCGACCGGGCTGAGCCGTTTGATCAGGCTTGCGCAAAATCAGATGCCGAATATCTTCGGCCAGCGGCGTCCCCCCCGGTTCACGCGTCACTCGCACCTTCACTCCCCGTTTTTCGAGCGCCGCCTTCACGTTTTGAATCAACGTGCTTTTGCCCGACCCATCTAGACCTTCGAATGAGAGAAACCGACCGCGAGATTGCATGCCCCAGTTCTCGCCTCTAATGAGCCACGACTCGAGTCGTAATACATGGCGTCGTAAATTTGCATTCGCGTTATTCCGATGAGCCATCGTTATGCAGCCTGTAGCACAACCCATGATGCAACCATTCACGACACGGATTCTCATAGCTGAGAGTTCACAGTTTCTTGTTGAGAAATTGCGCAACAGTTTGCGTGAGCATGGGTTTCAGGTTCAGGCCGTCGAGAGCGGAGCCGCAGCCCTTGAGGCCACTCGCGAATGGAAGCCTCACTTTGTTCTCTACGACATGGTGATGCAAGATCTCAGCGGTCCGAATTTTCTTAAAAATCTCCAAACCGAAGACCT